>NZ_JBVHYH010000039.1:0-77156 GCF_055569135.1 Kitasatospora sp. NPDC029367 | reverse complement strand
CTCTACGCGCCCGCCCGCTCGCCCCCACCGGCCCCCCCCCTCCCCCCCCTCCCCCCCCCCCCCCCCCCTCCCCCCCCCCCCCCCGCTCGTACCGGGCGGTGTCCTGTCCACGGTCGCCGCCCGGCCCTCGTCCCCGGCTCGCTCAGGTCCGCTTGCGGAAGCGGGCCACCGCGAGCGGGGCGAAGATCGCGGTCGAGGCGGCGGACCAGATCAGCACGATCATCACCGGATGGGCCACCGCCCCTTCGCCGTTGAGCAGCGCGCGGGAGGCGTCGGCCAGCGCGGACAGCGGGTTGACCTTGGTGAAGGCCTGGAGCCAGCCCGGCATGGTGCTGGTCGGCGCGAAGATCGAGCTGCCGAACTGCATCGGCATCAGGACCAGCATGGAGACGCCCTGGACGGCCTGGGCGCTCTTCATCGACATGCCCAGCAGCATCGAGATCCAGACGATCGACATGCCGAACACCAGCGACAGGCCGACCGCGGCCAGCAGCTCCGGGACGCCGGTCTTGAGCTCGAAGCCGAGGATGAAGGCGAAGGTCAGCAGGATCAGGGAGGAGAGCAGGGCCCGCAGCGTCTCCGCCACGATCTTGGAGAGCAGGACGGCGGCCCGGCCGATCGGCAGGGTCCGGAAGCGGTCCATCACCCCGCTCTGGAAGTCGGTGTTCAGGCCGGTGCCGACGGCCAGCGCCAGCGTCATGCCGGTCTGTCCGAGCAGTCCCGGGATCATGAACTGCTTGTACTTGTCCTGGTCCCCGCCCATCATGGCGCCGCCGAAGACGTAGACGAACAGCACGGTGAAGACGATCGGCATCAGCACGGCGTCGAACATCGACTCCGGGTCGGCCTTGATCCGCATCAGGTTGCGGCGGGTCAGCGCGCCGATGTGGCGCAGGGTGGCGGACGGGCCGATCCGGGTCTCGTCGGCCGCCGTGTCCCGGACCGGGGCGGGGGTGAGGGTGGCGGTGGTCATGCGACGGGCTCCTTGACGGGGTCGGCGGCGGACGCGGTGGTCGCGTCGGCGCTGGGCTTGCCGGTGATGGCGAGGAAGACCTCGTCCAGGCTGGGCACCTTGGTGTCGATGCCGGCGATCGCGAAGCCGCGGCCGCCGAGCACCGCGATCACGGTGGTGAGCTGCTCCTCGCCGGTGAGCGGCACCGCGAGCAGGCCGTCGTCGGGGGAGAAGGTGGCGGAGGTGATGCCGTTCTCGTGCAGGCAGCGGGCCAGCTCCGGCAGTTCGGCCGGGTGGGCGGGGCGGACCTGGAGGATCTGGCCGCCGACCCTGGCCTTGAGCTCGGCGACGCCGCCGGCGGCGATCACCTTGCCCCGGTCGATGACGGTCAGCTCGTCGGCGAGCTGCTCGGCCTCCTCCATGTACTGGGTGGTCAGCAGCACGGTGCTGCCCTCGGAGACCATCCGCTGCACCTCGTCCCAGACCTCGTTGCGGGTGCGCGGGTCCAAGCCGGTGGTGGGCTCGTCCAGGTAGAGCACCCGGGGGCGGCCCATCATGCTGGCGGCCAGGTCGAGGCGGCGGCGCATGCCGCCGGAGTAGGTCTTGGCGATCCGCTTGGCGGCCTCGGTGAGCGAGAAGCGCTCCAGCAGCTCGGCGGCCCGGGCCTTGGCCTCCCGGCTGGAGAGGTCGAGCAGCCGGCCGATCAGGTAGAGGTTCTCGTAGCCGGAGAGCAGCTCGTCCACGGAGGCGTACTGGCCGGTCAGGCCGATGGTGCGGCGCAGCTGCTTGGGCTGGCGCAGGACGTCGTAGCCGCCGACGAACGCGGTGCCGGCGTCCGGCTTGATCAGCGTGGAGAGGACCCGTACCAGGGTGGTCTTGCCGGCGCCGTTGGGGCCGAGCAGGGCGAGGACGGTGCCTTCGCGGACGGTGAGGTCGACACCGTCGAGGGCCTTGGTGGTGCCGAAGTGCTTGACGATGCCGTGGACCTCGACGGCGTTCCCGGCTGTTCCCCGCGTGTTCGGGGCGGTCGCGATTCCTGTCATGCCCCCAGGTTGTCCGGCCCGGCTGTCAGCCCCCTGTCGCCCGCCCGGCCCGGCTGTCAGCCCGCTGTCACGGCCCCCACCGGCATGACAGCGCCCCTGCTCCGAGCGGCTCGGAGCAGGGGCGGGGGAGCCGTCAGTGGAAGCTGTGCTCCTCGGCCGGGAAGGCCCCGGTGCGGACGTCCTCCGCGTAGGCGCGGGCGGCCTCGCCGAGGACGCCGCGCAGGTCGGCGTACTTCTTGACGAACTTGGGCACCCGGCCCGCCGTCATGCCCGCCATGTCGGTCCAGACCAGCACCTGGGCGTCGGTCTCCGGGCCGCCGCCGATGCCGACGGTCGGGATCGCCAGCTGCTCGGTGACCTGGGCGGCCAGCTCGGCCGGGACGGCCTCCAGCACCACGGAGAAGGCGCCGGCCTGCTGGACGGCCTTGGCGTCGCGGAGCAGCTGGTGGGCCGCCTCGTCACCGCGGCCCTGGACGGGGTAGCCGCCGAAGGCGTGCACCGACTGCGGGGTGAGGCCGATGTGGGCCATCACCGGGATGCCGGCCTCGACCAGCAGCTCGATGGAGCGGGCGCTGCGCTCGCCGCCCTCCAGCTTGACCGCGCCGACCCCGGCCTCCTTCATCAGCCGGGCCGCGTTGTGCATGGCCTGCGCGGGCGACTCCTGGTACGAGCCGAACGGCAGGTCGGCGACGATCATGGCGCGCTGGGTGCCGCGGACGACGGCGGCGGAGAGCATCACCATCTGATCCATGGTCACCGGCACGGTGGTCTCGTAGCCGAGGTGGCAGTTGCCGGCCGAGTCGCCGACGAGCAGGACGGGGATCCCGGCCTCGTCGAACACGCCCGCGGTGAGGGCGTCGTAGGCGGTGAGCATCGCCCACTTCTCGCCGCGCTGCTTGGCGGCGGCGAGGTCGCGGACGGTCACGCGGCGGTTGGTGACCCCGCCGTAGAGGGTGGCGGTCGACGCCTGGTTCTGGGCAGGCGAAGGCGAAGAAGCGTTCATCGAACGGGCTCCTGAAGGGTTGTCGTCTCGTGGCGCCGTACGGCGTCCCCGGATCACCTCCATGCTTGCACGCCCCGGCGTGTGCGCAAAGAGGGGTGCGGTCGGCGGGGTGCGATCCACGCCACACGGGCCCTCGCGCCCCTCGGGCTTTGCCTCCATTTTACGAAACGGACTCGTCTCGTATCGTATTGGTGGCTACTCTGGTCCAGGGGGTTACGAGACGCAAGCGACTCGCAAATGCCCGCCAGTGCCACGCCAACACGGACGGGAAGACCAATGACCACCGCAGCCGCGCCACCCCGCGTACCGGAAGCCATCCACCGCCGGCGCTGGGCGATCCTGGGCACCCTGGTGCTCGCCCTGCTCGTCGTCGTGCTCGACAACTCGATCCTCAACGTCGCGATGAAGACCATCGCGACCCCCGCCCCGGTCGGACTGGGCGCCACCCAGAGCGACCTGGAATGGGCGATCAACTCGTACACCCTGGTCTTCGCCGGGCTGCTCTTCACCTCGGGCCTGCTCGGCGACCGCTTCGGCCGCAAGCGCGCCCTGCTGGGCGGGATGGTGGTCTTCGGGATCGCCTCGCTGCTGTCCTCGATGGCCGCCTCGCCCGGTGAGCTGATCGGCTACCGCGCCCTGATGGGCGTCGGCGGCGCGCTCGCGATGCCCGCCACGCTGGCGATCATCATGAACGTCTTCGAGCGCGACGAGCAGCCCAAGGCGATCGGCATCTGGGCCGGCGCGGTCGGCCTGGCCATCGCCATCGGCCCGATCACCGGCGGCCTGCTGATCGAGCACTTCTGGTGGGGCTCGGTCTTCCTGGTCAACGTGCCGATCGTGATCGTCGCGCTGGTCGCGATGGCCGTCCTGGTCCCCGAGTCGAAGGACCCGAACCCGGGCCGGATGGACCCGGTCGGTGTGCTGCTGTCGATCATCGGCCTGGTCGCGCTGATCTACGGCATCATCAAGGGCGGCGAGCTGGCCGACTTCACCGCGTTCGCGGCCTGGGGCCCGACCCTGCTGGGCGTGCTCGCGCTGGTCGCCTTCGTCTGGTTCGAGCGCCGCACGCCGTTCCCCGCGCTGGACGTCACCTGGTTCCGCAACAAGGTGTTCAGCGCCTCGGTGGTGGTCGTCGCGGTGATCTTCTTCGCGCTGATGGGCGTCTCCTTCTTCGGCGTCTTCTACACCCAGAGCGTGCGCGGCTACAGCGCCCTCCAGGCCGGTGTGCTGATGCTCCCGCTGGCCGCCGCCCAGCTGCTGTTCGCCCCCCGGGCCCGGCTGGTGGTCGACCGCTTCGGGGTCGCCGCCACCGCCGCGGGCGGCATGGTGCTGGTCGCGCTCGGCTTCGTCGGCTACACCGTGCTGACCGCGACGACCCCGATCTGGGTGCTGGTCGTGCTCGGCCTGGTGATGGGCGCCGGGATGGCCCACGTCATGCCGCCGGTCACCGTCGCGATCATGGGCTCGCTGCCCCGCGAGAAGGCCGGCGCCGGCTCCGCCGTCAACAACACCTTCCGCCAGGTCGGCGGCTCGCTCGGGGTCGCCGTGCTCGGCGCGGTGCTCTCCACCGTCTACCGCGACGGGATGACCGGGCCGCTGCACCAGCTGCCCCAGGCCGTGCAGGAGAAGGCCGGGGCCAACCTGGACCGGGCCGCCGAGTCGCTGGAGTCCACCCGGGCCTTCGTCGACCACGTCCCCGGGGGCCTGGCCGACGGGCTGATCGGCCCGGCGAACGACTCCTTCATCCACGCCATGCACGTGGTGGCCTCGCTCTCGGTCGGCATCTCGCTGGTCGGTGCGCTGGTCGCCTGGTTCCTGCTCCCGCGCCGCACCGCCGCCCCCGCGGGTGTTCCCGGCGGCCCGGACGGGCAGGTTCCCGGGCAGCCGGACCAGCCCCGGGCGGCCGCGGCCGCCTGACCGGGGGACGGCTGAGCGACAATGGCCCTGCCGGTCGGTGCCCCCGACCGGCAGGGCCGGGTCCTGGGCGAGGTCCCCCGGACCGACGGACCCACCGCGGCGCCCGTGCGCCCGGAACCAGTGAGGGAGAGGCAGCGGGGATGAGGACGGACACGCCGAGCGCCGACACCGGGCAGCCCTGCGCGGTGGTCCGCCGCGGCCGGCCCCGCAGCGAGGCCGCCGAGCAGGCCATCTTCACCGCCGTCGAGGACCTGATGGCCGACGGCAAGGCGCTGTCCGAACTCACCATCGAGGGCATCGCCACCGCCGCCGGCGTCGGCAAGGCGACCATCTACCGGCGCTGGCCCAACAAGGAGGCCCTGCTGGTCGACCTGGTCAGCCGGCTGGAGGAGCCGCTCCCGGCCCCCACCGGCGGCGGCGCCCGCGAGGACCTGATCGCGATGGTCGACTACATCCGCCGGCGGGGCCTGGCCAAGCGCACCCGCTGGGTGCTCAAGGCGACGCTCGGCCAGATGCAGACCCTGCCGGAGCTGCACCACGCCTACCGGGAGCGGGTGATCAAGCCGCGCCGCGAGGTCGGGATCCTCGCGATCCGGCGGGCCGTCGCCGAGGGCCTGATCCGCGACGACCTCGACGTGGAACTGCTCGGCGACCTGCTGATGGGGCCGATCCTCTACCGCAGCATCCTCTCGGACGACACCGACCTGGAGGACCCGGACCTCGCCCGCCAGCTGGTCGACTCGGTGCTCGAGGGCATCGGGCGCCGCTGAGGCCCACTCCTTCGTGCCCGACGTGGCCTGGCTCACCAAAGCGGGCCACGCCGGAACCCGCTCCCGGGGCCGCGCGTCTGTCCCGGCATAGGCTGAGCCGGGTATCCGATCGAACCGGCACCAGTCCGGCACCGCGCCCGTACCCCCACGGACCGGACAACGGACGGCGACGGCACGAGCGACGGGAGCCACGGCATGGCGCAGGCGGACAGCACCGAACGGACCACGGCCAGTGGCGGCGCGGGCATGGACGCGGGCGCGGGTGCGGACGCCGGCCGTACCGGCGGCCTCCTCGGCCTGCGGCACTGGGGCCGGGACGCCCGCGGCGCCGGCACCTGGCGGCGCGGACTGCTGATCGCCCTGCTGGCTCTGCTCACCGCCGTGCTGCTGGGCTTCCACGCCCAGGTGCCGAACAGCGTCGGCAACCTCGGCAGCCTGCTGGAGACCTTCCTGCCCTGGGTGGGCCTGGCGGTCCCGGTGCTGCTGGTGCCCGCGCTGCTGCGCCGCTCCGCCACCGCCCTGATCGCCCTGCTGGTGCCCGCCGTGCTGTGGGTCAACCTGTTCGGCGGGCTGCTCTCCGACAAGAGCGGCGGCAAGGGCGACTGGACGGTGGTCAGCCACAACGTCGCCGCTGGCAACACCGACGTGCCGGGCACCGTCCGCGGCCTGGTGGCCTCGAACGCCCAGATCGTCGCCCTCCAGGAGCTGGCCGGCAACCAGCTGCGGGAGTACGAGACCGGGCTCGCCGCGGCCTACCCGTACCACGCGGTGGAGGGGACGGTCGGGCTCTGGTCGAAGTACCCGATCGGCGAGGTCGCCCCGGTGGACCTGCGGATCGGCTGGACCAGGGCGTTCCGGGCCCAGGTCACCACCCCGCAGGGCCCGCTCGCGGTGTACGTCGCCCACCTGCCGTCCGTCCGGCTCAAGGCCGAGGGCGGGTTCACCGTCCACCAGCGGGACGTCAGTGCCCAGGCGCTCGGCGACGCCGTGCAGGCCGAGCCGGTGAAGAAGGTCCTGCTGCTCGGCGACCTCAACGGCACCATGAACGACCGCAGCCTGGCGCCGGTCACCTCGCAGATGCGCTCGGCCCAGGGCGCGGCCGGGGACGGCTTCGGGTTCAGCTGGCCCGCGGCGTTCCCGATGGCGCGGATCGACCAGATCATGAGCAAGGGCGGGCTCCGGCCGGTGGACTCCCGCACCCTGCCCCGGGACGGCAGCGACCACCTCGCGGTGGCCGCCGCCTTCACGTACAGCTGAGGCGTGCCTCGGGCCCCGGGTACGGTCAGCCGCGGCGCCAGCGGTTGGTGATCGGCAGCCGGCGGTCCCGGCCGAAGTTCTTCACCGAGATCTTCGGGCCCGGCGGGTACTGGCGCCGCTTGTACTCGGCGGTGTCGACCAGCCGGACCACCCGGTCCACCACGGCCGGGTCGAAGCCCGCCGCGACGATCGCGTCCCGGCCCTCGTCGCGCTCGATGTAGCGGTCCAGCACGCTGTCCAGCAGGTCGTAGTCGGGCAGCGAGTCGGTGTCCACCTGGTCCGGCCGCAGCTCGGCGGACGGCGGCTTGCCGATGGTGTTCTCCGGGATCGGCGGCACCTCGCCGCGCCGCACGGCCTCCTCGTTGCGCCAGCGGGCGAGGCGGAAGACCAGCGACTTGTAGACGTCCTTGATCGGGCCGTAGGCGCCCACCGAGTCGCCGTACAGGGTGGAGTAGCCGACCGCCAGCTCGCTCTTGTTGCCGGGCGCGAGCACGATGTGCCCCTCCTGGTTGGAGATCGCCATCAGCAGGGTGCCGCGCAGCCGGGACTGGAGGTTCTCCTCGGCCAGGCCGGTCAGCTCGGTGGCGGCCAGGTAGGCGTCGAACATCGGGGCGATGGAGACGGTCCGGAAGTGCAGCCCGGTGCGGTGGGCCAGTTCGGCCGCGTCGTCCCGGGAGTGCTGGGAGGAGTAGCGGCTGGGCATCGAGACGCAGTGCACGTGGTCGGGGCCGAGCGCGTCCACCGCGATCGCGGCCACCAGGGCCGAGTCGATGCCGCCGGAGAGGCCGATCAGCACCGAGCGGAAGCCGTTCTTGACCACGTACGCCCGGGTGCCGGAGACCAGGGCGGCCCAGATCTCGGCCTCGTCGGACAGTCGGGGCGCGATCTCGGCGGCGGGCCGGCCGGCGGGCACCGGGGCCGGCTCGTCGCTCAGTTCGGTGCGGACCAGGTGCAGCCCGTCGCTCAGCAGCAGGCCGTCGGTGTGGTCGCTGCCGGCGGCCGGCAGGTCGAGGTCCAGCAGCACCAGGTGCTCCTCGAACTGCGGTGCGCGGGCCAGGACTTCGCCGTCCGCGCCGACCACGATCGAGTCGCCGTCGAAGACCAACTCGTCCTGGCCGCCGACCATGTTGACGTACGCCAGGGTGCAGCCCGCCTCGGCCGCGCGGCGCTGCACCAGCTCCAGCCGCTGGTCGTCCTTGTTCCGCTCGTACGGCGAGCCGTTGATGACCAGCAGCAGGCCGGCCCCGGCCTCGCGGGCGGCGGTGACCCGGCCGCCGTCCTGCCAGATGTCCTCGCAGATCGCCAGCGCGACGTCCACCCCGTGCAGCCGCAGCACCGGCAGCTGTTCGCCGGGGACGAACCAGCGGTACTCGTCGAAGACGCCGTAGTTGGGCAGGTGGTGCTTGGCGAAGCGGGTGACCACCTCGCCCCGGTGCAGCACCGCGGCGCAGTTCTGCGGCGACCCCGCGGGGCGGCCGAAGCGCGGCGAGGCGTGGTCGGAGCGCCCGAGGTAGCCGACCACCACCGGCACCTCGCCCAGCCCGTCGTCGGCCAGCCGCCCGGCCAGCTCCACCAGGGCGCCGCGCGAGGCCTCGACGAAGGAGCCGCGCAGCGCGAGGTCCTCGACCGGGTAGCCGGTCAGGGCCATCTCGGGGAAGGCGACCAGCTGGGCGCCGGCCTCCACGGCCTGCTTGGTCCAGCGCACCACCTCATCGCTGTTGCGGGCGAGGTCACCGACCCAGGGGTCGATCTGGCTCAGGGCGAGACGGAGATTGGGCATGCTCCGAAGTCTAATCGTCTAACTGACGCAATGTCCCGTGCGGATGGTCGGAACCGGGGGTCGGCCCTGCCGTGCCGCGCGGGGATCGGCCATGATGGGGGCAATCGCTCGATGAGGTCTTTCGGGGGCCTCCCGGGCGTAACACGAGCGTAAAGAGCAGAGGTGAGACTGTCCCCATGGGCAAGCAGCAGCAGTTCGTGCTTCGGACGCTCGAGGAGCGTGACATCCGGTTCGTCCGGCTGTGGTTCACCGATGTGCTCGGGTTCCTCAAGTCGGTCGCGGTGGCGCCGGCCGAGTTGGAGCAGGCCTTCGAGGAGGGCATCGGTTTCGACGGCTCGGCGATCGAGGGATTCGCCCGGGTGTACGAATCCGACATGATCGCCAAGCCGGATCCGACCACCTTCCAGATCCTGCCGTGGCGCTCGGAGACCCCGGGCACCGCGCGGATGTTCTGCGACATCCTGATGCCGGACGGCTCGCCCTCCTACGCCGACCCCAGGTTCGTGCTCAAGCGCACCCTGGAGAAGGCCTCCGACCAGGGCTTCACCTTCTACACCCACCCCGAGATCGAGTTCTTCCTGCTGAAGAACCTGCCCGGCGACGGCACCGCGCCGATCCCGGCCGACCAGTCCGGCTACTTCGACCACACCCCGCGCGGGGTGGGCCACGACTTCCGCCGACAGGCCATCACCATGCTGGAGTCGATGGGCATCTCGGTCGAGTTCTCGCACCACGAGGGCGCCCCCGGCCAGCAGGAGATCGACCTGCGCTACGCCGACGCGCTGTCCACCGCCGACAACATCATGACCTTCCGCCTGGTCATGAAGGAGGTCGCGCTGGAGCAGGGCGTGCACGCGAGCTTCATGCCCAAGCCGTTCTCCGAGCACCCCGGCAGCGGCATGCACACCCACGTCTCGCTGTTCGAGGGCGACCGCAACGCCTTCCACGAGTCCGGCGCCGAGTACCAGCTCTCCAAGGTCGGCCGGTCGTTCATCGCCGGCCTGCTGCGGCACGCCGCCGAGACGGCCGCCGTCACCAACCAGTGGGTGAACTCCTACAAGCGGATCTGGGGCGGCTCCCAGCGCACCGCCGGCGCCGGCGGCGAGGCCCCCTCGTACATCTGCTGGGGCCACAACAACCGCTCGGCGCTGATCCGGGTGCCGATGTACAAGCCGGGCAAGCAGGGCTCCACCCGGATCGAGGTCCGCTCCCTGGACACCGGCTGCAACCCGTACCTCGCCTACGCCGTCACCCTCGCGGCCGGCCTCAAGGGCATCGAGGAGGGCTACGAGCTCCCGCCCGGCGCCGACGACGACGTGTGGGCGCTGACCGACTCCGAGCGCCGCGCCCTCGGCATCCAGCCGATGCCGCAGAACCTCGGCGAGGCCATCGACCTGATGCAGCGCAGCGAGCTGGTCGCCGAGACCCTGGGCGAGCACGTCTTCGACTTCTTCCTGCGCAACAAGCGCCAGGAATGGGAGGAGTACCGCTCCGAGGTGACCCCGTTCGAGCTGCGCAAGAACCTCCAGGTGCTGTGAGCAGGTCCTCTGAGCAGGTGCTCTGAGCGGCGGGCTCGAACCCCTCCGGCCCCTCCGGCCCCGCCGTCGCCCGCCCGGGCGGCGGCGGGGCCGTCGTCACGGGGGCGGTCCACCCGACGGTCACGCCCGGCGGAGGGCCGCCGGGGCGCGTAACCTGCCTGCGGGGGCGGACGGGATGGAGGGGCCGATGGCGGTGGAGGAACAGCGGGCCGGGAGCCGGGTCAGCCGGCCCGAGATCAGGCTGGTCCGGCGCGGGTTCACCGATCCCGCGAGGGCGGTGCGGCTGCTGGAGGGCCCCGGGCTGGAGGGCCTGGCCGACGACCCGGTGCTGCTGGACGCGCTCGGCGCCACCGCCGACCCCGACCTCGCGCTGCTCGGCCTGGCCCGGCTGCTGGAGGCCGCCGACGAGGCCGAACGGCACACCCTGCGGGACACCCTCACCACCTCCAAGCCGCTGCGCGACCGGCTGCTCGGGGTGCTCGGCGTCTCCACCGCGCTCGCCGACCACCTGGCCCGGCACCCGCACGACTGGCACGCGCTGGTGACCTTCGAACTGCGCGACATGCACCCCGGCCCGGCGGACTTCCGCCGCGCCCTCGCCGAGGGCGTCCGGGGCGCCGGCGGCAGCCCGGAGAACGCCCTGCGGATCGCCTACCGGCGCTGCCTGCTGGCCATCGCCGCCCGCGACCTCACTGGCACCACCGACCTCGCCCAGACCGCCGCCGAACTCGCCGACCTGGCCGGCGCCACCCTCCAGACCGCCCTGGACCTCGCCGCCGAGCAGGACCCGGAGGCCGCCGCGGCCTGCCGGCTCGCGGTGATCGGGATGGGCAAGTGCGGCGGCCGGGAACTCAACTACGTCTCCGACGTGGACGTCATCTTCGTCGCCGAGCCGCGCGAGGGCGTGGACGAGCACGTGGCCGTCAAGGCCGCCACCCGGCTGGCCGCCGCGCTCACCCGGCTCTGCTCGGACACCACCGGCGAGGGCACCATCTGGCCGGTGGACGCCAACCTGCGCCCGGAGGGCCGCAACGGCCCGCTGGTGCGCACCCTGGCCAGCCACCTCGCCTACTACCAGCGGTGGGCCAAGACCTGGGAGTTCCAGGCCCTGCTCAAGGCCCGCCCGGTCGCCGGGGACGCCGAGCTCGGCGCCGCGTACGTCGAGGCGCTCGCCCCGATGGTCTGGCAGGCCGCCGCCCGGGAGAACTTCGTCACCGACGTGCAGCAGATGCGCCGCCGGGTGATCGACTCCATCCCGGCCACCGAACTGGACCGCCAGCTCAAGCTCGGCCCGGGCGGACTGCGCGACGTGGAGTTCTCCGTCCAGCTGCTCCAGCTGGTGCACGGCCGCACCGACCCGGCGCTGCGCAGCGGCAACACCCTGGAGGCGCTGGCCGCGCTCTCCCGCGGCGGGTACGTCGGCCGGGCGGACGCCGCCTCGCTGGACACCGCCTACCGCTTCCTGCGCTCGCTGGAGCACCGCATCCAGCTGCACCGGCTGCGCCGCACCCACCTGATGCCCACCGCCGAGGAGGACCAGCGCCGGCTCGCCCGCTCGCTCGCCGCGCTGATCAACGACGACACCCGCTCCGACCCGGTGGCCGCGCTGCAACGCGAGTGGAAGCGGCACGCGGTGGAGGTGCGGCGGCTGCACGAGAAGCTGTTCTACCGGCCGTTGCTCGACGCCGTCGCCGAACTGCCGCCCGGCGCGGCCGGGTTGACCCCGGACGCGGCCCGGGCCCGGCTGGAGGCGCTCGGCTACGCCGACCCGGCCGCCGCGCTGCGGCACCTCAGCGCACTCGCCTCCGGGGTCAGCCGCAAGGCCGCGATCCAGCGCACCCTGCTGCCGGTGCTGCTCGGCTGGTTCGCCGAGTCGGCCGACCCGGACGCCGGACTGCTCAACTTCCGCCAGGTCTCCGACGCGCTCGGCCGCACCCCCTGGTACCTGCGGCTGCTGCGGGACGAGAGCGCCGCCGCCGAGCAGCTCGCCCGGGTGCTGTCGGCCGGCCGGCTCGCCCCCGACCTGCTGCTGCGCGCCCCCGAGGCGGTGGCCATGCTGGGCGACCCGCAGGGCCTGGTGCCGCGCGGCCGGGCGGCGCTCCAGTCCGAGATCCTGGCCGCCGGCGGCCGGGCCGGGTCCGCCGCCGCCGCCGTGGCCGCCGCCCGCTCGGTGCGCCGCCGGGAGCTGTTCCGGACGGCCGCCGCGGACGTGCTCGGCCGGCTCGGCGACGACCCGGCCGAGGCGCTGGACGTCGCGGGGGAGGCGCTGACCGCGCTCAACGCCGCCACCCTCCAGGGCGCGCTGAGCGCCTGCGTGGCCGGCTGGGAGGCCGAAAACGGGGACCTGCCGACCCGGATCGCGGTGATCGCGATGGGCCGCTTCGGCGGGCACGAGCTGGGCTACGGCTCGGACGCGGACGTGCTCTTCGTCCACGAGCCGCTGCTCGGCTCGCTGGAGCAGGACGCGGCCAGGGCCGCCCAGGCGGTCTGCAACGAGCTGCGCACCCTGCTGGCCGCGCCGTCCACCGAGCCGCCGCTGCTGGTCGACGCCGACCTGCGGCCGGAGGGGCGCAGCGGCCCGCTGGTGCGCACCCTGGCCTCGTACGCGGCGTACTACCGGCGCTGGTCGCACGCCTGGGAGAGCCAGGCGCTGCTGCGGGCCGAGCCGGTGGCCGGGGACGAGGAGCTGGGCGCGCGGTTCCGGCAGCTGATCGACCCGCTGCGCTACCCGGGCACCGGGGTGCCGGAGCGGGACCTGATGGAGATCCGCCGGATCAAGGCGCGGATCGAGGCCGAGCGGCTGCCGCGCGGTGCCGACCCGACCACCCACACCAAGATCGGCCGGGGCGGGCTGGCGGACGTGGAGTGGACGGTGCAGCTGCTCCAGCTCCAGCACGGGCACGAGGTGCCGGGCCTGCGGACCACCCGGACCAGGGCCGCCCTGGCGGCGGCGGTCGGGGCCGCTCTGGTGGAGCCGGCCGACGCGGAGGTGCTGGAAGCGGCGTGGGTGCTGGCCTCCCGGGTGCGCTCCGCGGTGATGCTGGTGCGCGGGCGGCCGGGGGACAGCTTCCCCGGGGAGGCCCGGGAGCTGGCCGGGGTGGCCCGCTACCTGGGGTACGGCGCCGGGCACAGCGGGGAGCTGGTGGACGACTACCGGCGCACCACCCGGCGGGCCCGGGCGGTGGTGGACCGGTTGTTCTACGGGTCGGCCTGACCGGTACGCGCGGAAGGGCCCGGCCGGTACGCGAAAGGGGCCCCTGCCGCGGCAGGGGCCCCTCCTCGTCGGTCGTTCCTCGTCAGTCGTTCTGCGGCCGTCGGCTAGCGCCGTGCGCTGCTGACCGCCGGCTCGCTCCACTGCTCCGGCACGGTGACCGGCTCCTCCGCCTGCTCCCGGGCGGGCACCCGCGGCAGCCGGTAGACCCACTCGTGGTAGAGCCAGCGGGCCGCCAGGAAGCCGACCGCCAGGCAGATCTCGCCGCCGACGGCGTCCATCCAGAAGTGGTTGGCGGTCGAGATGATGACCACCAGGGTGGCCGCCGGGTACATCAGTCCGAGCACCCGGACCCAGGTCCGGCGGGCCAGGAAGAAGATCGTCAGACCGCACCACATCGACCAGCCGATGTGCATCGAGGGCATCGCCGCGTACAGGTTGGAGACGTGCGCGGCGGGCCCGGAGGCGAACGAGCCCCAGGTGTGGTGGGACTGCACGGTGTCGACGAAGCCGCCGTCGGTCATCAGCCGCGGCGGGGCCAGCGGGAAGAAGTAGAAGCCGACCAGGGCGATCCCGGTGGTGACGAACAGCACCGTGCGGGCGGCGACGTAGCGGCCCGGGTGGCTGCGGTAGAGCCAGACCAGCACACCGATGGTGATGACGAAGTGCAGGGTCGCGTAGTAGTAGTTCATCCCGGTGATGAGCCACCCGACGCCGTCCACGGCGTGGTTGATCGAGCGCTCGACCGCGATGCCGAGGTCCTTCTCGAGGTCCCAGATCCAGCGCGCGTGCTTCTGGGCTATCGCTTCCTGCTCCGGGACGGCGTTGCGCACCAGCGAGTAGAGCCAGTAGCTGATCCCGATCAGGGCGAGCTCGAACCAGATCCGCGGTCGGGCCGGCGAGCGCCGCTGGTCCCGGATGCGGCCGCGCAGGGCGGCGGTGCGGGACTGGGCGGCACGGGTGGCTCCCTCGGGCAGCCGGGCCGGGGTGGCCTCGGTTGCCTCGGAACCACCACCGTGGGCCGTGTCGGCGCGCCGGGTGTCGCCTCGCTGGATCTCGGTCGGTTCCCCCATGGACGAGAAGTCTGCCAGACCGCTCGTAGCCGTCTGCTCATCCTCTGGAAGTGGATTCTTCACCGGATGTCCCCCTCCAGGGGTAGGGGGCGGATCCCACCGGGGTAGGGGGTGCGGTCGGGTCTGGTGCTTACCGGTGGGACGGACATACGTCCCATTGTCACGCGCTCGGCCGTTCGAACGTAACCGGGGTGGCCGGGCGGGCCGGTGGCCTGGAATTTCCCGGGACGAAACGCTTTCTGCATCTTGCTGAAACAGATTGCAGGCCGCTAGCTTCCTGGGAAATCGATCGCCCCTTCCCCTCAGGGAGCCCTCAGTGGCCGATACGCCGCTCCGCCCACGGCGGAGCAGTCCCCGCCGCGGACCCGCCCGCAGACCCGGCCGCACGGCCGTCCTGCTGGCCGCCGTGCTCACCGCCGCCACCCTCGGCAGCGCCCCCGCGGCCCTCGCCGCCGCCCCGCCGCCCCCGCCCTCGGACGCCGCCCTGGCGGCCACCGCCGGGCGGCACGACCTCACCCGCGAGCAGTTCTACTTCGTCCTGCCCGACCGCTTCGCCAACGGCGACACCGCCAACGACACCGGCGGCATCACGGGCGGTCGGCTGGACAACGGCCTCGACCCGACCGACAAGGGCTTCTACCACGGCGGCGACCTGGCCGGCCTGATCCAGAAGCTCGACTACGTCCAGAACCTCGGCACCACCGCGATCTGGCTGGCCCCGATCTTCAAGAACAAGCCGGTGCAGGGCAGCGGGGCCGACGCGTCGGCCGGCTACCACGGCTACTGGATCACCGACTTCACCCAGGTCGACCCGCACTTCGGCACCAACGACCAGCTCAAGGAGCTGATAGCCAAGGCGCACGCGCGCGGCATCAAGGTCTTCTTCGACGTCATCACCAACCACACCGCCGACGTCATCGACTACGCGGAGCAGCAGCACTCCTACCGCTCCACCGGCGCCTACCCGACCCTCGACGCGGACGGCAACCCGGTCGACGAGACCGCGACCGCCGACGCGAGCGCCCCCTGGCCGAAGATCACCAAGGACTCCTTCCCCTACACCCCGGTCCTGCGCCGGCCCGCCGACGCCACCGCCAAGACCCCGTCCTGGCTCAACGACCCGGCGCTCTACCACAACCGGGGCGACTCGACCTTCGTCGGCGAGTCCGCCACCGAGGGCGACTTCAACGGCCTGGACGACCTCGACACCCAGAACCCCAAGGTGGTCAAGGGCTTCGAGCAGGTCTACCAGCAGTGGGTCAAGGACGCCGGGGTCGACGGCTTCCGGATCGACACCGTCAAGCACGTCGACATGGCCTTCTGGCAGCAGTGGGCGCCCGCGCTCAAGGACTTCGCCGCCAAGCAGGGCAACAGGAAGTTCTTCATGTTCGGCGAGGTCTACTCCGGCGACCCGGCCGTCACCTCGCCCTACGTCACCAAGGGCAGGCTCCAGGCCACCCTGGACTTCCCGTTCCAGGGCGCGGCCCGCTCGTACGTCTCCCAGGGCGGCTCGGCCCGCAACCTCGCCGACGTCTACGGCCAGGACTACCGCTACACCAGCGCCGACACCGACGCCTACGAGCTGCCGACCTTCCTCGGCAACCACGACATGGGCCGCTTCGGCTCCTTCCTGCTCGCCGACAACCCGGGCGCCGACGACGCCACCCTGCTCAGGAAGGACCGGCTCGGCAACGAGCTGCAGTTCCTCACCCGCGGCCAGCCCGTCGTCTACTACGGCGACGAGCAGGGCTTCACCGGCGCGGGCGGCGACAAGGACGCCCGGCAGGACCTGTTCGCCTCCAAGACGCCCTCCTACAACGCCGACCGGGTGCTCGGCGGCCCCTCGGGGGCGGCGGACCGGTACGGGCAGGGCGGCGAGCTCTACCAGGGCATCGCCGGCCTGGCGAAGCTGCGCCGCGACAACCCGGCGCTCGCCGACGGCGCGCAGATCCAGCGCTACGCCGCCGACGGCCCGGGCGTGTACGCCTTCTCCCGGATCGACGCCGGGCAGCAGGTCGAGTACCTGGTGGCGGTCAACAACGCCACCGAGGCGAAGACCGTCACCCTGGACACCTTCTCGGCGGGGATGGGCTTCGACCCGATCTACCCCGCCGCCGGACCGCGGATCACCAGCGGCGCCGACCGCAAGGCGACCGTCACCGTTCCGGCGCTGTCCTCCGTCGTCCTCAAGGCCGGCGCCAGGCTCGCGCCGGTCGTCGCCGCGCCGCAGCTGTCGCTGCAGCCGCCGGCGGACGGTTCGACCGGGCTGGTGACGATCGGGGCGAAGACGGACGGCGGCTTCAACCGCGTGACCTTCGCCGCGCAGACCGGAAACGGGCCCTGGCAGACGCTGGGCACCGCCGACACCGGGACGTACGCGGTGACCCAGGACCTGGGGGCCGCCGCCCCCGGCACGGTGGTGCGCTACAAGGCCGTCCTCCAGGACTCCAGCGGCCACCTGCGCTCCGCCACCGCGAGCTTCACCACCGGCACCCCCGCGCCCAAGCCGGTGCCCACCGCCGGCGCCCGCCCGTACGCCGTCGTCCACTACAACCGGCCGGACGGCGACTACGACGGCTGGAACCTGTACGCCTGGGGCGACCTGGCCGACGGCGAGGGCACCAGCTGGCCGGCCGGGCACCCCTTCACCGGGCGGGACGCGTACGGCGCCTTCGCCTACGTGCGGCTCAAGCCCGGCGCCTCCGACCTCGGCTTCATCGTGGAGAAGAACGGCGTCAAGGACGTCGACGCCGACCGCCACCTCGACCTGGGCAGCAGCGGTGAGGTGTGGTTGAAGCAGGGCGACCCGACCGTCCGCACCACCAACCCCGGCCCCACCAGCACCCCGCCCGCCGACACCGCCGTCATCCACTACAACCGGGCCGACGGCGACTACGACGGCTGGGGCCTGCACGACTGGACCGGCGCCGCCGCCCCCACCGACTGGGGCAAGCCGCTGCTGCCGGTGCGCCGCGACGCCTTCGGCGCCGTCTTCGAGGTGCCGCTCGCCCCCGGGGCGACCAGCCTCAGCTACATCCTGCACCACGGCAACGACAAGGACCTGCCCGCCGACCAGTCGCTGGACTTCGCCGTCAACGGCAGGGAGGTGTGGATCCTCGGCGGCCGCGAGGGCTACCTGCTGCCGCAGAACCCGGCCGCCGCCTCGCAGTTGGACCTCGGCAGCGCCAAGGCCCAGTGGATCGACGCGAGGACCGTCGTGGTACCCGCCGGCTACGGCGCCACCGACCAGGCGCTGGCCGGCGGCACCAGCGCCCAGCTGGTCTACGACCCCGAGGGCGGCATCCGCGCCGACAAGGGCGTGCTGACCGAGCCCGGCAAGTGGATCCGGCTCACCCCCGTCGCGGGCGGGCTGACCGACGCCCAGAAGGCCGCGTACCCGCACCTGGCGGGCTACCGGGCCTTCACCGTGGACGCCCGGGACACCGCGCGCGTCCCGGCGGCGCTGCGCAGCCAGCTGCTGTTCACCGAACACCTGCCCAGCGGCGCCGTGCTGGCCGGCACCGGGGTGCAGACCCCGGGCGTGCTGGACGACCTGTACGCCCGCCGCACCGGCAAGGTGGACTTCGGCCCGGCGTACTACGACGGCAAGGTCGCCCTCTCGCTCTGGGCGCCGACCGCCCAGCAGGTGTCCGTCCAGGTCTTCGACAGCGCCACCGGGGGCACCCCGAGGACGCTGCCGATGAAGCTGGACGACGAGACCGGGGTGTGGGAAGCCGTCCGGGACCGCAAGGAGTTGGACGGCAAGTACTACCTGTACCAGGTGAAGGTCTGGGCGCCCTCGGTGCAGCAGCTGGTGGTCAACACCGTCACCGACCCGTACTCGGTGGCGCTCTCCACCGACTCCCGGCGCAGCCTGGTCGCCGACCTGGACGCCAAGGAGCTCAAGCCGGCCGGCTGGGACGACCAGGCCCGCCCGAAGGCCGTCCCGCCCGCGCAGCAGCAGATCCAGGAACTCCACGTCCGGGACTTCTCGGTGGAGGACACCAGCGTCCCGGCCGCCGAGCGCGGCACCTACCTGGCCTTCACCGAGTCGAACTCGGCCGGGATGCAGCACCTGCGGGACCTCGCCAAGGCCGGGGTGACGACGGTGCACCTGCTGCCGACCTTCGACATCGCGACCATCCGGGAGAACCGGGCGGACCAGAAGCTGCCCGCCTGCGACCTCAAGTCCCTTCCCCCGGACGGCCCGAAGCAGCAGGAGTGCGTGGCGGCCGTGGCCGCCGACGACGCCTACAACTGGGGCTACGACCCGCTGCACTACAACGTGCCGGAGGGCTCCTACGCCACCGACCCGAACGGTACGGCGCGGACGGTGCAGTTCCGGCAGATGGTGCAGGCGCTGCACGCGGCCGGGCTGCGGGTGGTGCTGGACGTGGTCTACAACCACACCGCCGCCGCCGGCCAGGCCGACCACTCGGTGCTCGACAAGGTGGTGCCCGGCTACTACCAGCGGCTGGACGCCGACGGCAAGGTGACGACTGACAGCTGCTGCGCCGACACCGCGCCCGAACACGCCATGATGAACCGGCTGGTGGTCGACTCGGTGACGCTCTGGGCCCGGGAGTACCAGGTCGACGGCTTCCGCTTCGACCTGATGGGCCTGGACCCGAAGTCCACCATGCTGGACGTACAGGCGGCGCTGCGGAAGATGACGCCCGAGTCGGACGGCGTGGACGGCAGGAACGTCTTCCTCTACGGCGAGGGCTGGAACTTCGGCACCGTCGCGAACAACGCCCGGTTCCCGCAGGCCACCCAGGCCAACATGGCCGGCACCGGCATCGCCACCTTCGACGACCGGCTGCGCGACGCCGCCCGCGGCGGCAACTTCATGCTCGGCTCCGCGCCGCAGCAGGGCTTCGCCTCGGGCCTGTACACCGACCCCAACGGCTCGGCCGCGAACGGCAGCCCGCAGGAGCAGAAGGCCCGACTGCTGCACCAGATGGACCAGTTGAAGGTCGGGCTCACCGGCAACCTGGCCGGCTACTCCTTCACCGACAGTTCGGGGAAGGCCGTCACCGGCGCCCAGGTCGACTACAACGGCTCCCCGACCGGGTACGCGGCGAAGCCGGGCGAGGCGGTGGAGTACGTGGACGCCCACGACAACACCGACCTGTTCGACGCGCTCGCGTACAAGCTGCCGACCGCCACCGCGCCCGCCGACCGGGCCCGGATGCAGGCGCTCGGGCTGTCGCTGACCGCGCTCACCCAGGGCGCGGGCTTCGCCCAGGCGGGCAGCGACCTGCTGCGCTCCAAGTCGCTGGACTCCAACTCCTACGACTCGGGGGACTGGTTCAACGCGATCCACTGGGACGCCGCGCAGGGCAACGGCTGGGGCCGCGGCCTGCCGCCGGCCAAGGACAACCAGGAGCTCTGGCCGACCGCCGGGCCGCTGCTGGCGAACCCGCGGCTGACGGTGGGGGCGGCCGACATCCGGGCGACCACGGCGCAGTTCCAGGAGTTCCTGCGGATCAAGCAGTCCTCGCCGCTGTTCTCGCTGCCGACCCTGGCCGACGTCCAGCAGCGGCTGTCGTACCCGCTCTCCGGCACGCCCGGTGAGACGCCCGGGGTGATCACCCTGCACCTGGACGGCACCGGGCTGGCGGGGGCGGCGAAGGGCATCACCGTCGTCTTCAACGCCACGCCCACCGCGCAGGCGCAGACCGTGGCCGCCCTGAAGGGGACGAACCAGGCGCTGCACCCCGTCCAGGCGGGCGGGGTGGACCGGGTGGTGCAGCAGTCCGGCTTCGACGCGGCCACCGGCACGTTCACCGTGCCGGGTCGCACCGTGGCGGTGTTCGTGCAGGGCTGATCCCGCCGGCCCCGGCTCCCGGGCCCCGCACCGCCGTCCGGGCGGAGCGGGGCCCGGTTCCGTTCCGTCCGGGCCATGCGGGGCCCGGTTCCGTTCCGGCCGGGCCATTGAGGGCCCGGTTCCGTTCCGGCCGGGAAATGGCCGGAAACCGGCGGTGGCACGGCCGGAAGTGTGACGTGCCGCGCCGGTGCGGCGCTGCCGGGCCCCGGTCGGGGCGGGCGCCGGCCCTGACCGCTGGTCAGTCACCTCCGGTGGTGATCGAACTTTACCGGGGGTATGAAAACCGTGTTCAAGACTTCGTCATGCCGTAACACAACTGACTAAGCGTCCTGCATACGGTTTCGGTAAATAATCGGCCAATCAGTGGCATGCATCTGTCATTAACGGCGCGTTTGCTGCCACGATTCCTCCGGCTGCAGACGAGGGGGCCCCACCCCCCGGTGCAGCTGCCCGAGTTCAGGTGCAGCGCCTCCCGTACCGCATTGCACCGCTCCGCACCGCACGGCAAAGCACGGCAAGGCACGGCAAGGCACGGCAAGGCACTGCAATGCCGACGCAAAACGCAACGCAACGCAATGCCATGCAAAGCACCGCAACCGCACCCCCGTTGCACCCGGCGGGGGCCCCCACTGCGCCGCAACCGCGGCCCAGGTTCTCTCCACCGCGCACGCCGGGTCGATCCACCCGGTCTGCCGGTCGGAAAAGGAGTCCGCATGTCACGTCACGCCCACGTCCGGAAGGCAGCGGTTGTCATGGCCGCCACCACCGCGCTGCTGGTCACCGGCATACCGGTGATCGCGCAGGCGGCTCCGGACGCGCCGACCGCCGTCGCCACCCAGCAGGCCAGCCGGGCCGCGCTGATCGCCTCCGCGAACCAGCAGACCGCCTCCCTGGCCCAGGCGCTCGGTCTGGACGGCAAGGAGCAGCTGGTCACCAAGGACGTCGTCCAGGACGCCAACGGCGCTCGCCACCTGCGCTACGAGCGCACCTACGCCGGGCTCCCCGTCCTCGGCGGCGACCTGATCGTCCACCAGGACTCCGCCGGCGCCACCAAGAGCGTGACCAAGGCCAGCGAGGCCAACCTCGCGGGCGTCGACACCACCCCCGCGCTGGCCGCGCCGAAGGCCCAGGAGGCCGCGCTCGCCGCCGAGCAGGGCACCGTCGAGGGCGCGCCCCGGCTGGTCGTCTGGGCCGCGGACGGCACCCCGAAGCTCGCCTACGAGACCGTGGTCAACGGCCGCGAGTCGGACGGCACCCCGAGCAAGCTGCACGTCGTCACCGACGCCAAGACCGGGGCCGTGCTCAGCAAGGCGGACGGCATCAAGCGCGGCAGCGGCAACGGCGTCTTCGTCGGCACCGTCCCGCTGACCACCACCCAGAGCGGCTCCACCTACTCGCTCAAGGACGCCACCCGCGGCGGCCAGTACACCACCGACATGAAGAACGGCACCTCCGGCAACGGCACGCTGTTCTCCAAGTCCTCCGACACCTGGGGCAACGGCCAGGCCAGCAACCGTGAGTCGGCCGCCGTCGACGCCCAGTACGGCGCCGCCGCCACCTGGGACTTCTACAAGAACACCTTCGGCCGCAGCGGCATCAAGAACGACGGCGTCGGCGCGATGAGCCGGGTGCACTACGACACCGGCTACGTCAACGCGTTCTGGGACGACGGCTGCTTCTGCATGACGTACGGCGACGGCTCCGGCGACACCCACCCGCTGACCGAACTCGACGTCTCCGGCCACGAGATGAGCCACGGCGTCACCTCGGCCACCGCCAACCTGAACTACTCGGGCGAGTCCGGCGGCCTCAACGAGGCCACCTCCGACATCATGGGCACGATGGTCGAGTTCTACGCGAACCTGCAGAAGGACGTGCCGGACTACCTCATCGGCGAGCTCATCGACATCAACGGCAACGGCACGCCGCTGCGCTACATGGACAAGCCCTCCAAGGACGGCACCTCGGCCGACTCCTGGTACTCGGGCGTCGGCAACCTGGACGTCCACTACTCGTCCGGCGTGGCCAACCACTTCTTCTACCTGCTGGCCGAGGGCAGCGGCGCCAAGGTGATCAACGGCGTCAGCTACAACAGCCCGACGGTCAACAACATCACCGTCACCGGCATCGGCCGGGACAAGGCGGCGCAGGTCTGGTACAAGGCGCTCACCGCCTACATGACCTCCACCACCGACTACGCCGCCGCCCGCACCGCGACCCTGAACGCGGCCACCGACCTGTACGGCGCCAACAGCGCCGAGTACAACGCGGTCGCCACCGCCTGGGCCGCCGTCAACGTCGGCTCGCTGCCCAACCCGGGCGGCGTCAGCGTCACCAACCCGGGCAACCAGTCCACCGCGGTGGGCGGCTCGGTCAACCTGCAGATCAAGGCCTCGGGCGGGACGGCGCCGCTGTCCTACTCGGCGAGCGGGCTGCCGGCCGGCCTGGCCATCAACGCCTCGACCGGCGTGATCACCGGCTCGCCGACCGCGGCGGGCAGCTCCAACGTGACGGTCACGGTGAAGGACTCGGCCGGCAAGTCCGGTACGACCAGCTTCACCTGGACGGTCACCGGTGGTGGCGGCGGCTCGTGCACCCCGGCCCAGCTGCTCGGCAACCCGGGCTTCGAGACCGGCACGGCCTCGCCGTGGACCGCGTCGAGCGGTGTGATCGACAACGGATCCTCGGAGCCGTCCCACGGCGGTAGCTGGAAGGCGTACCTGGACGGCTACGGCAGCACCCACACCGACACGCTGTCCCAGACGGTGAGCATCCCGGCCGGCTGCAAGGCGACGCTGAGCTTCTGGCTGCACATCGACACCGCCGAGACCGGCAGCACCGCGTACGACAAGCTGACCGTGTCGGTCAACGGCACCACGCTCAAGACCTACTCGAACGTGGACGCCGCGGCGGGCTACCAGCAGCGCACCTTCGACCTCTCGGCCTACGCGGGCCAGACGGTCACCGTGAAGTTCACCGGCACCGAGGACTCCTCGCTGCAGACGAGCTTCGTGATCGACGACACCTCCGTCCAGACCGGCTGAGGTCGCACCGGCTCCTGAGGGGCCGGTGAACCAGGACAGGTGAGGGGCCCGGCGGCTACGGCTGCCGGGCCCTTGTCGTGCTCCGGGGCGGGCTCTGACGGGGCTCTGGTGGGGTTTGCTCGGGCTCTGCTCCGCGTTGATGCAGAAACGTATCTCCTGGGACCTTGACGGTCTGTTCCGGTCGCCCTAGGTTCAGCGCTGCAAGTTTCCGGCAAGTTACAGAAGCTTCTTGCAGTTTCGCCCCCGGCTGCCCCCACCCCAGCCACCCCCAGGAGACAACGTGGTCGCCACCCCCACCCGTAGGCCCGCCCGCAGGCCCGCCCGCACGGCCGGCGCGCTCGCCGCCTCGGCGGCGCTCGCCCTCTCGCTCGGCACCGCCCTCGGCGCCCCCGCCGCGCAGGCCGCCCCGCCCGCGAACAACGGCAAGGACGTCACCGCCACCCTCTTCGAGTGGCGCTTCGACTCGGTCGCCCAGGCCTGCACCACCACCCTCGGCCCGAAGGGCTACGGCTTCGTCGAGGTGTCGCCGCCCCAGGAGCACATCCAGGGCCCGCAGTGGTGGACCTCGTACCAGCCGGTCAGCTACCGGATCGCCGGACGGCTCGGCGACCGCACGTCCTTCAAGAACATGGTGGACACCTGCCACGCGGCCGGGGTGAAGGTGATCGCCGACGCCGTCGTCAACCACATGACGGCCGGCTCCGGCACCGGCACCGGCGGCACCGCGTACACCAAGTACAACTACCCCGGTACGTACCAGGACCAGGACTTCCACAGCTGCCGCCAGCCGATCAGCAACTACCAGGACCGCGGCAACGTCCAGAACTGCGAGCTGGTCAACCTCGCCGACCTGGACACCGGCAGCGACCACGTCCGGACCACCATCGCCCACTACCTGGACGACCTCGGCTCGCTCGGCGTCGACGGCTACCGGATCGACGCCGCCAAGCACATCGCCGCCACCGACCTCGCCGCGATCAAGGCCAAGATGGCCAACCCCGGCGCCTACTGGGTGCAGGAGGTCATCTACGGCGCGGGCGAGCCCGTCCAGCCCACCGAGTACACCGGCAACGGCGACGTCGACGAGTTCCGGGTCGGCACCGACCTCAAGCGCGTCTTCACCGGCGACAAGCTCGCCAACCTCAGCACCTGGGGCGCCTCCTGGGGCTACCTGCCGAGCGGCCAGGCGCGCAGCTTCGTCGACAACTGGGACACCGAGCGCAACGGCTCCACCCTCAACTACACCTACGGCAGCACCTACACCCTGGCCAACGTCTTCCTGCTGGCCTCGACCTACGGCTCGCCCAACGTCTACTCGGGCTACGGCTTCACCAGCAACGACGACGGCCCGCCCAACGGCGGCACCGTCAACGCCTGCTACCAGGACGGCTGGAACTGCACCCACGCCTGGCGGCAGATCGCCAACATGGTCGGCTTCCGCAACGCCGTCGCGGGCACCGGGGTGACCGACTGGTGGTCCAACGGCAACAACGCGATCGCCTTCGGCCGCGGCAACCGGGGCTACGTCGCGATCAACCACGAGAGCGGCGCGATCACCCAGACCTTCCAGACCGGGCTGCCGGCCGGGACGTACTGCGACGTCCAGCACGGCGACCCGCAGCCCGGCGGGGGCTGCACCGGTCCGACCTACCAGGTGGGCGCCAACGGGCAGTTCACCGCGACGGTCGGCGCGGGCGACGCGGTGGCGCTGTACGTCCAGCCCGGCACGGCGGTGTCCGGCGCCTCCTTCAACGTCAACGCGACCACCTCGTACGGGCAGAACCTGTACGTGGTCGGCGACGCCGCGGCGCTCGGCGGCTGGGACCCCTCCAAGGCGCTGCCGCTGTCCTCGGCCGGGTACCCGGTCTGGTCGCTGGCGCTCTCGCTGCCGGCCGGCACGTCCTTCCAGTACAAGTACCTGCGCAAGGACGCGAGCGGGGCGGTCACCTGGGAGTCCGGCGCCAACCGGACGGCGACGGTGCCGGGCTCGGGGAACGTCACCCTGAACGACACCTGGCGGCCGTAGCGCTCTGCGCGCCCGCGCCCTGCTCGTCCGTACTCCGCTCGTCCGAACCCGGGACCCCCGTCAGCCCGCGGCTGACGGGGGTCACCCGTGTGAGTGGCCGCACCGTTTCAAACCTCCAGGGCCGACCACCAGCGTCTACCGGTTGGAGCGGCGGGACGGCGGGCTGCGGTACCGCCACTCGCACGACGAGTGAGCGCCCCGCTTGCCGGGCGCTCCCGAGGGCGGGCCCGGGGGCGGGCCTCAGCCCCGCCCGATGTACGGCATCGCCGTCGCCATCACGGTGGCGAACTGCACATTGGCCTCCAGCGGCAGCGCCGCCATGTGCCGCACGGTGCGGGCCACGTCCGCCACGTCCATGGTCGGCTCGGGCGCGATCCGGCCGTCCGCCTGCCGCACCCCGGCGCTCATCGCGGCGGTCATGTCGGTCGCCGCGTTGCCGATGTCGATCTGGCCGCAGGCGATCCGGTACGGGCGGCCGTCCAGCGAGAGCGACTTGGTCAGGCCGGTGACCGCGTGCTTGGTCGCGGTGTAGGCGATCGACTGCGGACGCGGGACGTGCGCGGAGATCGAGCCGTTGTTGATGATCCGGCCGCCCTGCGGGGACTGGGCCCGCATCTGCCGGAAGGCGGCCCGGGCGCAGAGGAAGGCGCCGGTCAGGTTGAGGTCGACCACCGCCCGCCAGTCCTCGACCGCCAGCTCGTCCACCGGGACGGCCGGGCCGAAGGTCCCCGCGTTGTTGAACAGCAGGTCCACCCGGCCGTGGTGCTCGACGGCCGTCGCGAACAGCGCGTCCACCGCGGCCGGGTCGGTGACGTCGGTCGGCAGCACGTCGGCGGGCAGCACGCCCGGCGGGAAGGCCGCGGCCGTTCCGTGCAGCTGCTCGGCCCGGCGCCCGGCCAGCACCAGCCGCCAACCGGCCGCGGCCAGCTCCACCGCGACGGCCCGGCCGACGCCGCTCCCGGCTCCGGTGACGACGGCGATCTGCTCCAGCATGGCGCTCTCCTCGGTGGCTCGGCGGTTCGGCGGTTCGGCGGTTCGGTACCGGTACGGTCACACTCTTCCCGGAGCCGGTCGAAGAGCGTGCCGAAGCGATCGTTCCGGATGTGGAGGCCACCGTCACTGGGCAAAGCATCCAAAACCCGGACGGCCGGACGGGCCGGTGCCCGTGCTCCCCGCCGTGCGGCCCCCGCCGTCCGGCGGGCACGGTGAAGGCCTTTACCTGATCGCGAACAAACATTGGATTTCCGGTGGCCACCTCGCAACCGGCCCGCCCCGGGCCACGTCATAAGATCGCAGGAAGGTGCCCTTCCGCGACGGACGGCGCACCACCGCTCCGGGGACCGCACAGCGCCCGCGCCCCCGGGCCTGTCCGGCCCCACCGGGGGGCCGCCGCCCGGTCAGACGGACCGGGCGCGACATCGGTCGGAGAGTCCTCACCGTGCTTAGGCAGTCGTCCCGTTCCCGTGCCGTCCTGACCGGCGCCGCCGTGCTCACCCTGGCCGCCTCGCTCGCGGCCTGCGGAGGGTCCGACGGCGGGAAGGGGAACGGTTCCTCGGCCGACGGCACCCCGGCGGCGACCACCGGAGCGGGCAGCCCGAGCGCCACGGGCAGCGCCGCCCCCGGGACGCCCGCCGCCGACCAGCCCACCCCGGGCGGCGGGAAGGTGCTGATGCCGACCGGCCCGGCCGCCAGCCTCAACAAGGTCCGCGACACCGCCGCCGGCCCGATCATGATGACCAAGGTGACCGGCGCGAAGTCCGGCGTCACCGGCCAGGTCTGGGTCTGGCTGCCGCCCGAGTACAACGACCCCAAGTTCGCCAAGACCGGCTTCCCGGTGCTGACCCTCTACGCGGGCGGCCAGAGCAACGGCTACAACACCTGGACCGACAACCAGCTGCCGATCCAGGAGGTGGACGAGCAGTTGGCCAAGCAGGGCAAGGCCCACCCGTTCATCATGATCATGCCGGTGCAGAACTTCAACAGCGACGAGAAGAACGCGCTGGACTGCTCCGACATCCCGGGCCAGCCGAAGATGGGCACCTGGATGGCCGAGGACATCCCGGCCTGGGTCCGCGCCAACTTCCGCACCTTGAAGGGCCGCGACAGCTGGGGCGTGATGGGCGCCTCCACCGGCGGCTTCTGCAGCGCCAAGATGGCCCTCCAGTACCCGGACGTCTACAAGGCCGCCGTGCCGATCGACGGCTACTTCATCCCGGACTCCGGGCTGTGGAAGGGCCACGACGCCGAGAAGGCGGCCAACAACCCCAACCTGCTCATCACCCAGGGCAAGGCCGACGTGAAGATGTACGTCACCGCCGGCGGGGCCAACGGCTACGAGAAGGACCTGGTCAAGAGCTGGGTGGCCAAGGCCGTCGCCCCGGTGACCATCCAGTACTACGAGCAGCCCGGTGGCAAGCACCTGACCTCGGACTTCAAGAAGATGATCCCGGACACCCTGCAGTGGCTCAGCGCCAACCTGGAGGGCCCGGCCTCGGAGTGATCCGGGCCCCTGGGGAGGGGCGGTCGCAGCAGCCGCCCCCGCCCCCGTGCAAGCCCCCGTGCAGGTCCCCGCGCAGGCCCGTGACCTGCGCGTCAATCGGACATTGATTCGCTTCTGATCGACTGCGAGCACCTTGGATGGGGCGGTCCTCACCGGCCGCCCCTCCGTCCTCACCAGCCGTGAAGAGAGTGCCATGCCGATCCACCTGCTGCCTCCGCCCGCCGTCTCCGTCCCCGCCCAGGCGGAGCCCGGAGTCGACCCCCGGGACGCGTACGGGCCGGCCACGGACGAGGAGCCGGTCACCGTCCGGTTCGCCGGCCTGCGGCTGGTGCACGCCGCCCTGCGCCGGGACCTCGCACGACTGCCCAACGCGCTTCGGCTGCTCCAGCCCGACGAGGAGGACAAGGGCGAGGCCGTGCTGCGGCACTGGACCTTCATGACCGCCATGCTGACCTGCCACCACGAGCAGCAGGACACCCGGATCTGGCCGATCGTGCGGCGCTTCGCGCCCGAGCTGCGGCTGCTGCTCAACTGGCTGGAGGCCGACCACCACAACCTGGACCACTCCTTCACCCGGGTCACCACGCTGGTCCGGATCGCCAGCCGGGACACCGGCAGCGCCTGGCCGGTCGCCTACGCGATGGAGGACCTGGCCGCCCGGCTGGAGACCCACCTGCGGATCGAGGAGCGGCAGTTGCTGCCCAGGATGGAGCTGGTGGTGCCCGACAGCTCCCGGCTCGGCGGCCTCGCCGAGCTGCTCGACCTGCTGCGCGGGGCGGACGGTCCGGGTACGGCGGACGCGCTGGCCTGGCTGCTGGACGGGGTCGACCCGGTGCTGGTGGAGCGGCTGCTGGCCGAGTGCGACGACGACGTGGCCCGCAACTGGCCGCACTGGCAGGCGACCTACCAGCGCTGCACCGCGCCGCTGTGGGGGGCGGCGGGCGAGGGCGCGGCCGGCGGCGGCCTGGGGAGCCTGGTCGACTGAGCGCCGGGTCCTTTCGCGGGTCGTCGATCTACGCGCGTGGCACGTGCCGACGACATATGCCCGCGCCCGGCCGAGCCGCGTCGGAGCCGTGACCCCAGCCCGCAGCACACGTTGGCGCTCCCCGGCGCGCGGCCGCCCCTACTCCGGCAGGCGGTTGAGCCACTCCAGCGGAGCGACCCGGATCGCCGTGTGCGGCGAGCCGTCCCACTCCACCGGAAGGCCGACCGCTTCCACCGCGGCCACCACGGCCCGGCCGATCTCCACCGTCCGCTGCTCCGCGGCCCCGTCCGGCTCCTCCCCGGTGTGGAAGCCGCCGTAGCGCAGCATCAGCCCGCGCCCGGCCGCGGCCGCCTCGGTGTCCTGCTGGTGGAAGAAGACGAAGCCCCGCGAGTCCTCCTCCGCCTCGCCGCCGATCTCCGCGTAGCCGCAGGCGGCGCAGCAGGTGAAGTCCATCGCCGCGACGATGCCCTGGTCCTCCAGGAGGTCGAAGGCCTGCGCCAGTCGGTCCACGTCCGTGAGCTCGGGCCAGTGCGCCTGCTCGGCCAGCCGTTCCTCCCACAGCGGAGCGACGATCCGCTCCGCCTCCTCCTGCGTCAGCCCCTGGTCGTCGAGGACCTCGACCAGGGACTCGGCTATCTCGTCCGGCTCCTGGAAGCCGCACCGGATCAACTCGCGAGCCCGCTCCTGGGCTTCGAGCAGCACGTCGGGGGTGAGTGCCGTGTCCTGGGCCGTGCCCGCATCCTGGGTCATGTCCGCATCCTGGCACCCGGCACTGACAATTCCGGACCGAGGCCACCACCCGTGCGCTACCGTCCGGCGGTGACCTCTCTGCTGCAACCCCCGCTGATCACCCGGCTGCTGGCCGCCGAGCGCATCCTGATCGCCGGCGCCGGCGGCGGTTTCGACGTCTATGCCGGACTCCCGATCGCCCTGGCCCTGCGGGCCGCCGGCAAGGAGGTGCACCTGGCCAACCTCTCCTTCACCCACCTCTACGGGCTGCCCGGCGAGGTCTGGCACGAGCCCGACGTGGCCAGGATCGGACCCGACACCCCCGCCCCCGAGGGCTACTTCCCGGAACGCACGCTGGCCCGCTGGCTGCGGCTGCACGGGATGCCCGACACGGTGTGGGCCTTCCCGACGGTGGGCGTCAGACTGCTCCGCGAGGCCTACCGCAGACTGGTCGCCCACCTGGGCGTGGACGCGGTCCTGCTGGTGGACGGCGGCACCGACATCCTGATGCGCGGCGACGAGATGGGACTCGGCACGCCCGAGGAGGACATGGCGAGCCTGGCCGCCGTGGCGGGCCTGACGGAGGTGCCGGAACGGCTGGTCGCCTGCCTGGGCTTCGGCATCGACGCCCACCACGGCGTCAACCACGCCCTGGTGCTGGAGAACCTCGCCGCGATCGACCGGGCCGGCGGCTACCTCGGTGCCTTCTCCATCCCGCGCGGCAGCCGGGAGGGCGCGCTCTACCTGGACGCCGTCGAGCACGCCCGGGCCGCCTTCCCGAAGCACCCCAGCATCGTCAACGGCTCGGTGGCGGCGGCGCTGCGCGGTGAGTTCGGCGACGTGCAGTTCACCGAGCGGACCAAGGGCGAGCAGCTCTTCGTCAATCCGCTGATGACGCTCTACTTCGGCGTCACGGTCGAGGCGCTGGCCGCCGAGAACCGCTACCTGGACCGGCTGGAGCACACCGTGGTGACCCGCCAGATCTCCACCCTGATCGAGGAGTTCCGGGACGAGCTGCCCAGCCAGCGGCCGCCCCGGCAGTTCCCGCACTGACCCGGGGCCGCCGGCTGCCCGGTACCGCCGCGGCTCAGTGCGGTGCGAGCCGGAACTCCAGGTTCCCGAACCGCACCTGGTCGCCCGGCCGTACCGGGATCCCGCCCGCGATCCGCCGCCCGTTCACATGGGTGCCGTTGGTCGACCCGAGGTCGTACAGCACCCAACCGCCGTTCTCGTGCCGCAACTCGGCGTGGTGCCGGGAGACCGAGGCGTCGTGCAGCCGCAGCCCAGAGCCGGGGATCCGGCCGATCGTCAGCAGTCCGGCCCCGGCCTGCGGCAGGCTCAGCCCGGGCAGCCGCTCGGTGCGCCAGGCCCGGTTCAGCCGGGTGCCGAAGGCGGAGGCCCGGCCGACCGTCCGCAGGACGAAGCGCTCGACCGGCCCGCCGGTGGGCAGCCCGGCCACCGCCGCGTCCAACTCGCCGCGGCTGGTTGCCTGGAGGACGATGTCCATCCGGCCGAGGAAGGTGTCGTGCGACAGCCGGCCGCTGCCCGCGCCGTCCCGGAGCAGCCCGAGCGCCTGGTCCCGTTCGGCGTCGGAGGGCCGGACGGCGCCGGTGGGGAGCTCAGGCTGCGTCATGGCCCGATTGTCGGTTCGACCGGCTTCGACTGTCCAGATCGCGCGGGGTACCGGCGCGGGGTTCGTACCTCACTGAGCGACAGACGCCCGCTCCACCTGCGCGGTTCCCGCTCCGCCGGGGTGCTTCCCGCCCGGCCGTCGCCCGCCTGTCCGCTGCCTGTCCGCCGTCCGTCCGTCGCCCGGGGCGGGCGGTCAGCCCTTCCGGGCGGCGGCCAGGATCTTCTCCGTGGTGTGCAGGAACCGGGAGGTCACCGCGCCCCGGTACGACTTGCCGAACATCTCCCTGGTGACCCACTTGCCGTCCTGGAGGTGGACCACCACGTACGCCGCGCCCGGATCGGTGCCCAGCACCTCGAAGTCGCCCTTCGGCGAGCGGTGCGGCCCGGCGAGCTCGGCCGGCAGCGGCTCGGAGAGGAAGGCGATCACCAGCCGGACGTCCGGGGTGACCTCGACGCCCCGGAACGGCTCGGCGGCGAGCAGCGCGGCCACCTCGTCGACCGTCCGCAGCAGCACCGGCACCGGGTAGCCGAGCGCCTGCTCCAGGTGCGCCTCGATCCGCGCGGTCAGCGCGGCCCGGTCGGGTTCGTCGGTGCGGAAGAAGACGTTCCCGGTCTGGATGTACGAGCGGACGTCGCCCAGCCCCAGCTCGGTGAAGAGCGCCCGCAGCCGCTCCATCTTCACCGTGCGGCCGCCGACGTTGATGGCGCGCAGGAACGCGATGTACTGGGTGGAGGCGTTCGACGCGTTCGTGGACGCGGATGATCTTGTGCTGGTCACCCCGCCAGTCTGGCACCGCCCGCCGACAACGCCCGCCCGTCGAACCCCGCCGTTCGTACCCGGCGGTCGTCAGTGCCGGGTGCCAGACTGGCGCCATGGCTACCTGGCAGGATTTCGAGCACGAGGAACCCGAACTCGCGGCCCTGGTACGGGCCCGTTTCGACGCCAACAAGCACCACGTCCTGGCGACGCTGCGCAAGGACGGCTCACCCCGGGTGAGCGGGTCGGAGGTCGACTTCGTCGGCGCCGACGCCTGGCTCGGGTCGATGTACGGCGCGGTCAAGGCGCGCGACCTCCAGCGGGACGCGCGGTTCGCGCTGCACGCCCACCCGGGCGACGAGACCATGGCCGGCGGGGACTCCAAGCTCTCCGGCCGCGCGGTGGAGGTCACCGACGAGAACGAGCTCGCCGCCTTCGCGGCCGACCTGCCGGAGCCGCCGCCCACCCCGTTCCACCTCTTCCGGCTGGACATCCAGCAGGTGGTGCACACCAGCCTGGACGGCGACGCCCTGTGGGTCCTCAACTGGCACCCGGGCCGGCCGGTGGAGCGGACCCAGCTCCACTGACCGATCGACCCGGAGTGCCTACCGCAGGCCGTAACGGCTGCGACCGACCTTGACGCCTACGGCAGAACCGACTTGAGCGCCTCGGGAGTCCGGGCCACGACGGCGTGCCCGTCGTCCGCGGTGATGATCGGCCGCTGGATCAGCACGGGGTGCTCGGCCATCGCCGCGATCCAGCGCGCCCGCTCGCCGGCCTCCCGGGGCCACCCCTTCATCCCCAGCTCCTTGGCGACCGGCTCGTCGGTGCGGGTGATGTCCCACGGCTCCAGGCCCAGGCGCTCCAGCACCTGCTCCAGCTCGGCCACGGTCGGCGGGTCCTCCAGGTAGCGCCGCACGGTGAACTCCGCCCCGGCGGCGGTCAGCTCATTGAGCGCCGTCCGGCACTTGCCACAACGCGGGTTGATCCAGATCTCCATACCGACCAGCCTATCCGCGCCGCGGCCCGGCCCCGGACCGCCGACGCCGCCGGATCCCGCCGGCGCCGGGAACTCCGCCGTGCCCGCCCGCTGTTCACGAACCAGGAACCAGCACGTCGGCAGGAACCAGCACGTCGGAGGGGAGCACCAGATGGACGGCGCCGCGATCATCGAGCAGCTGATGACCACGGAGGTCAGGACCGACCCGTACCCGCTCTACGCCAGGGCGCACCAGCTCGGCCCGGTGGCCCCGGCGGGGGACGGCATGTTCGTGGTGAGCGGCTACGCGGCGGTCAACAGGGTGCTCCGCACGCCCGCCTTCGGCGTCGCGACCGCCGACATGACGGCCGGCCTCGCCCCGGAGTTCGCCGAGCACTCCTCGCTCGCCCTGTTCGGCCGCTCGATCCTCCAGCGCAACGCCCCCGACCAGCCCCGGGTCCGCTCGCTGATCGCCTCGGTGTTCACCGCCCGCCGGGTCGCCGCCCTGCGCCCCGCGGTGGAGGCGGCGATCGGCCGGCTGCTGGACGGGATGGCCGAGCAGGGGGCTGACGGCTCCCCGGTGGACTTCATGGACGCCTTCGCCTTCCGGCTGCCCGTCGGCGTGATCTGCGAGCTGCTCGGCGTGCCCGAGCAGGACCGCTACCGCTTCCGCGACCTCGCGTCCGACCTGACCGTCGCCCTGGAGGTCACCCAGGACTTCGACGAGCTGGACGCCGCCGACCGGGCCGCCGACGAGCTGTCCGACTACTTCACCGCGCTGATCGCCGAACGGCTGGCCCGCCCGCAGGACGACCTGGTCAGCGACCTGGCCCGGATCGCCGCGGAGGACGGCGGGCGGCTGTCCGGAGCCGAGCTGCTGGCCAACCTGGTGCTGCTGCTGGTGGCCGGTTTCGAGACCACCACCAACCTGCTCGGCAACGGCCTCGCCCTGCTGTTCCGCCATCCCGAGGTGGCCGCCGGACTGCGCAGCGGCGCGGTCACCCCGGCCGGGTTCACCGACGAGGTGCTGCGCTTCGACTCCCCGGTCCAGGCCACCGCGCGGGTCGCCCTGGAGGAGGGCCTGTCGGTCGAGGGCCTGCCCGTCCCGGCCGGCAGCGGGCTGACCCTGCTGATCGGCGCGGCCAACCACGACCCGGCCCGGTACGAGCGGCCGACGGTGTTCGACCCGTCCCGTACGGACAGCCAGCCGCTCAGCTTCGGCGGTGGCACCCACTTCTGCCTGGGTTACCAGCTGGCCCGGCTGGAGGGCGAGCTCGCGGTGCCCGCCCTGCTGGATCGTTTCCCCAGGCTCGCCCAGGGCGGTGTCCCGACCCGGCGTGACCGCCTGGTCCTGCGCGGTTACGAGACGCTGCCGGTGACCGTCCGGTGACCCTCGGCTGACCGACCGCTGACTGACCGCTGACCGGCCGGTGACCTTCCGCTGACCCCCCGCTGACCCTCCGCAGACCGCCCGCTCCCGGCCCGGGCCGCCCCGGCCCACCCGCCGGAACCCGGGACGTTCGGCCATTCGTGACAGGGCCGTCCGTGGGGGAGCATGGAGGGACGAATCCGGTCATCCCTGGCGAAATCACCCAGGCCCGGTCAGCAGGAGGTCCCCGCCGTGTCCGCCCCCCGCCCGCCGCAGCTCGCGGTCGCGCAGTCCCGGGTGCCGCGCTGGGTGCCCTGGCTGCCGGTGGTCCTGCTGCTCCTGGACCTGGTCACCGAGGCCGTCGTCCCGGACGCGGTGGCGGCCGGTTTCCTGCTCACCGCCCTGCCCGTGGTGGCCGCGTTCAGCTACGGCCCGGTGCTGACCGCCACCAGCACGGGCGGCGCGCTGGCCCTCCAACTGCTGCTGGCCCTGCGCGCGGGCCACGTCAACGAGCAGCACCACGTCTGGGTGTACATCGCCACCGCGCTGTCCGGGGTGATGGGCACCGCCCTGTCCTGGCAGCGCACCCGGCAGAACCGCACCCTGCTGCAGGCCCGCACCGTCGCCGAGACCCTGCAGCGCACGGTGCTGCGACCGGTGCCGGAGCGCGCCGGCGGCCTGCGGGTCGCCGGGCTGTACCGCCCGGCCCAGGCCGAGGTGCTGGTCGGCGGGGACCTCTACGAGGTGTGCGACACCCGCTTCGGCGTCCGGGTGCTGCTCGGGGACGTCCGCGGCAAGGGCCTCGGCGCGGTCCGCACCGTCGCCGACGTGCTCGGCGCCTTCCGGGCGGCCGCCCACGACACCCCGGGCCTGGTCGAGCTCTCCGACCAGCTGGACCGCGCGGTGCTGCGCGACGCGGCCGACTGCGGCGACGACGAGCTGTTCGTCACCGCCGTCCTGCTCCAGTACCGCCCGGGCACCGACTGCGTGGAGTTCGTCAACCGCGGCCACACCACCCCGTTGCTGCTGGGCCGGGGCACCATCGCCCCGGTGGCCTGCGCCGACGACCTCCCGCTCGGCCTGGGCCACCTCCGCCCCGAGGACGAGCCCGCCAAGCCGACGACCGTCGCCCTGCCCCCGGGGTACACCGTCCTGCTCTACACCGACGGCGTCAGCGAGGCCCGCGACGCCACCGGGGCCTTCTACCCGCTCGCCCCGCGCCTGGCCGCCCTGGACAGTACGGCGCCGGAGCGAGTGGTGTCCTTCCTCGCCCGGGACGTCCACCAGTACGCGGGCCTGCTCGCCGACGACCTCGCCGTGCTCGCCCTCACCCCCGAGTAGCCCCGGCCCACTCCCACAGGTTCGCGAACAGCACCGCCTGCTCCCGCGCGTCGTCCAGCGCGTGGTGGGTGTGCGGCAGGTCCGGCAGCAGCTCCGCCGGCATCGACCGCTTCCCGATCCCGGCGAACGGCACCCCCGCGCGCGCCGCGTACAGCGTCTTGAGGTCCAGGCACCCGGAGTGCCCGAACGGGCTGGAGCCGGTGAACCGCATCAGGTACCAGTACAGGAACTGCCAGTCGTACACGGCCGGGTACGCCACCATCACCGGCCGGTACCGCAGCCCGTCCGGCCCGGTCCGCACCCGCTCCACCCAGCGCCCGAACTCCCGCAGCGCCACCCCGGGCTCCGCCCCGCCCGCCTCCAGCGCGGCCCGCTCCAGCCCCGACACCGCCAGCGCCTCCGGCACCCACTCCGCACTGATCGGCCGCAACTCCCGGTAGAACCCCGCCGCCCCCGCCCCCACGACGTCCGCCCGCCGAAACCCCGCCCCGTCGTCCCACCCGGCCACCACCGCCCCGAAGCTCACCATCGAGTACGGCCCCGGAATCGGCCCGTCCGCCTCCACGTCCACCGACACGTACACCGTCGGCGCCACCCGCTCCTTCTTCCCCATCCCCCCATCCAACCGCCCCCCGCAACCCCATTTCCGCCCACCGCCTCTCCAGCAAGGCGCCGCCCTCACCGCATCGCTCCATCGGGGCAAACCGGGCGTCGGGAGCTGGTACAACAGGACGGAGGGTGCCGGTCGGCACGTTCTGCTTCTCCGCGTACGGGCACCGGACGGGTGGACGGGGGTAGGGGTGGGCATTCAACCGCGGTTCCGGCGTGCGGTGGCGCAGCAACGACGCTTCGTGGACCGGCTGGCGGCACTCGAGGCGTTCCGGTCGGAGCTGGAGTGGACGGAGTCGGACCACGCGGACCCGGAACCCCGGGTGCTGAACCTGACCGGGGTCGGGGGCATCGGGAAGTCGCGGCTGCTGCGCGAGTTCCGGACGCAGTGCGCCGACGGCCACCGTACGGCCCTGCTGGACCTGCAGAACCCGGTGATGCGCCAGCAGGAGGACGCGCTCGCCGCGCTGCGGGTCGAACTGGGTTCCCAGGGCGTGCAGTTCGACCGGTTCGACATCGCGTACGCGGTGCTGTGGCAGCGACTCCACCCGCATCTGCGGATCAACCGCAAGGACCTCCCGTTCGTCGACGCGAGCGAGGTCCTGACCCAGGTGGTGGACGAGCTGACCGGTCTGCCCGTCTTCGGCAGCGCGGTCGGCCTGGTGAAGCTCACCCAGCTCGCGGTGCGCAGCGGTCGGCGGCGCCGGACGATCCGTCAGGACGAGACCCTGCAGCACCTGGACGGCCTGTCCAACGCGGACCTGGTCGACGCCGTGACCTTCCTGTTCGCGGAGGAGCTCCGGGACGGCAGCCGGGCGAGGCCGTACGTGGTCTTCGTGGACGCCTTCGAGGCCCTCGTCCCCACCCCCGTGCGCTCGGGGCGGGTGGCGTCCGCCGACGCGTGGCTGCGCGACCTCATCGCCCAACTCGACCGCGGCCTGGTCGTGGTGGCGAGCAGGGAGCCGCTCGGGTGGAACGCCTACGACCCGGCCTGGGCGCAGATCATCCGGTCGCACCGGATCGCGGGCCTGCCGATGGAGGCCCGGCTGGAGCTGCTGGAGCACTCGGGCATCGGCGAGGGCGCCGAGCGGAGTGCCATCGCGGAGGCGAGCGTGGGGCTCCCCTTCTACCTCCACCTGGCGATCGACACCCGCACCCAGCAGCCCGCCGCGGCCGCCGGGCGGGCGGCCCGGACCGCCGTGTCGGCCGAGGAGATCCTCCAGCGCTTCCTGGCGCACGTGGCCGCGGACGAGATCCGACTGCTCGAAGTGCTCTCCGCTGCCCGGCAGTTCGACTACCCGTTGTTCCGGCACCTGGCCCGGAGTTTCGACCTGCCGGGCAACCGCCTGGTGTGGGAGGCGCTGACCTCCTACTCGTTCGTCCACCGCGCCGAGGACGGCTTCCACCGTCTGCACCAGCTGATGCTGGCGGCCCTGCGCGGTCGCCTCTCCCCGGCGGCCCAACGGGAGATCCACACCGTCCTGTTCGGCTACTGGGAGCGCCACGGCGCCAGGGGCGTCGCCGCGGTCCCGGCACAGCGGACCGAGGGGGAGACGGCCGTCGGCGGGCCGGAGGCCGCCCGACGCAACGTCCGGGCGCTCCAGGAGGCCGTCTACCACGGGCTGCGGGCGCAGCGGCTCAGCGGGCCGGACGTGCTGGACCACGCCGATCGCGCACTGCGGCACGGTGGGCGGCCCACGGTGGAGGGCATCCTGCGGGACCTGCGCAGCCACCTGGCCGCCGGCCCGGCCGCCGACCCCGAACTGTCCGAGACGGCGCTCTGCCTGGAGACCGAGGCCGCGGTCCTGATGGGGGACGCTAGTACGGCCAACCACCTGACGCCCGAGGCGACGTGGCCCCTCGCCACGACCGTCGGCGCCCGCCTGGCGGTGGCGGCGGCCAACGGGCGCCGGATCGCGGGGCGCACGGCCGAGGCGCTGAGCCTGTACGGCCGGGTCTGGGACGAGCACGACGGCGCGACGCGGCTGACGGCCGGACTGTGGGCCGCCGACCTGCACATGTGCCAGGGGCGCTTCCTGGACGCCGACTCGCTGGCTGCGCGCATCCAGGCCGATGCTCCGGACGACGCGGCGGAGCTGCGGGGCGACGTCGCCAGGCTCCGCCACCTCGCCCACCGGTTCGCCTTCGACTGGGACGCCTCCCTCCGCCACCTCCACGAGGCCGAGCGCGAGTACCAGCGGGCCGGCTCCCTCGTCGGCTCGGCCAACATCCTGGTCAACCGCGCCGAGCTGCTGGCGCTCACCGATCCCGGGGCCGGGGTGCGGGAGGCCTCCGCGGCGATCGAGGTGCAGCAGGGGATGGGCGCCCTGCACGAGCTGGGCAAGGCCTACACCGCGCTGGCGGGTGCCCTGCTCAACCTCGGGCGCACGGAGGAGGCAGCGGCCGCACTGCAGACGGCCTGCCACCACCTGGAGCGGGCCCACTACCGTTCGGGGCGGGCGCGCGCGGAACTGTTCCGCGCCTACCTGCACGCCCGATGCGGCGACGGCGCGGCCGCCGACCGCTCGGCCCGCTGGGCGATCGCCGAGTTGGAGACCGCCGAGGTCTATCCGACCCTGGTGCTCGCGGCCTGCCTGCTGACGGAACGGCTGGGTACGGCGGACGACGCGATCGAGCGCGCCCGCTCCCGGGCGCGCGCCGCGATCCAGCCCATCGACTCGCTGGCCGCGGTCGAGGACCGCATGGCACGCGTCATCTTCGCACTCGTGGAGGGCACCCCGTGAGCAACGATCCGATCACCCTGTACCGCACGGCACTTCGGGCCACCGACGGCGCCTCCGGGTACTACAACCACAATCTGCGGGTCGACACGGTCGACGGCGCGCCGGTCCTGGTCCGCATCCCGATCCCGGGCGCCGCCACGATGGACCTCGCCGTCTGGCCCGAGGACGCCGTCCTGGCCGCCGCCGGCCGGTACGTGCGCAACGTCCCGCAGGTGGTGCACACCAGTGCCGAACCGCGGTTCCAGATCCACGAGTTCGTCGAGGGGCAGCTGCTGGAGGACACCGCCCCGCGGGGCACGCCCGTACCGCGGCACGTGCTCACCGACGTCGTGCGCTTCTTCGCGGAAGCCGCCCGGGTGCCCCTGGACGACCTGCCGCGGCTCCCGGCCGACTGGCCCCAGGGCGGGGACACCCCCGGCTTCGCCCGGCGGCTGTCCGACGTGACCCGAGGCGTGCACGACCGGTACACCGCCGAGTACGCCGACCTGTTCGCCGCGCTCGGCTTCCCGGCGGACCCGCTGCGCCCGGCGCTGGACGGCTGGGCCGGCCTGCGCCCCCGCTGCTTCGGCCTGGTCCACGCCGACCTGCACCGCAAGAACCTGCTCCTGCGCTCCGGGCAGACCGTCTTCCTCGACTGGGAGCTCGCCCTGTGGGGTGACCCGCTCTACGAGCTCGCCGTCCACCTCCACAAGATGGCCTACCTGCCGGAGGAGGAGAAGGAGGTCGTCGAGGGCTGGGCCGAGCACTTCGGCCGGAGCGCCCCGGGCTGGCAGCAGGACCTGCCCCGCTACCTGGCCCACGAGCGGATCAAGTCGGCGGTCGTGGACGCCGTCCGCTACACCGGGGAGATGACCGACGACTGGGACGACCGGGCCCGCCGGCATGCGTTCTGCACCCGGCTGGCCCGCAAGGTGAACCGCGCCAGGCCGTACTGGGGCCACCACGAACCGCTCACCGACCGGGCCGTCCACGACGCCGTCGCCGCCTGGCACGCCGCCCACCCCCGGCCCTGAGTGGCCGTAGCGATTCCCCCGGGGACCTGCCCGGGGCGGTCCCGCGGCGCGCGCACGCGATCACCGCCGCCCGGAGCGTGATCCGGCACCCCCGCCCCCGCCCGGCGTCCTGGTGTCGTTCGGGGGTGCCTGGGCGGGGCACCGAGGTGGTCACCCGACGTGGCGATACCGTCACGGGGTGACAGAAATCGATGCCGACCGGCGGTGGTCAGAGTCCATGCCGGCGGCCTACGAAAAGTATCTGGTGCCCGTGGTCTTCCGGCCCTTCGCCGAGGACCTCGCCGCGCGGGCCGCGGCACTCCACCCGGGCAGAGTCCTCGAACTGGCCGCGGGCACAGGCGTGTTGACATCAGGCCTGCTCGCAGCGGCGCCCTCGGCCGAGGTGACGGCCACCGACCTGAACGAGGCCATGGTCGCGCTCGGGTCGACCCGGGCCCCGGGCGCGGTGTGGCGGCAGGCCGACGCGCAGCGGCTGCCGTTCCCGGACGGCGGCTTCGACCTGGTGGTCTGCCAGTTCGGCGTGATGTTCTTCCCCGACCGCGTCGAGGCCTACACCGAGGCCCGCAGGGTGCTGGCCCCGGGCGGCAGGTTCCTGTTCAACACCTGGGGCCCGCTCGGGACGCACGCCTTCCAAGCCGCGCTGCAGGCCGGGCTGGAGCGGGCCTTCCCCCACGACCCGCCGCGGTTCTTCCCGACGGTTCCGCACGGCTACGCCGACCCCGCCGTCGTGGCCGCCGATCTGGTGGCCGCCGGGTTCACCGTCGAGGACGAGCAGGAGCTGACGCTCCAGGGCCGGGCCGAGTCGACCGCGGACCTCGCCACCGGGTACCTCACCGGGACGCCGGTGCGCGCGGCCGTCGAGGAGCGCGGCGACGGCACGGCCGTCCGGGCCACCGTCATCGAGGAGATGACGGCCCGTCTGGGCCCGGGGCCGGTCACCGCCCCGATGACGGCGTACGTCTTCCGCGCCGCGGCCTGACCACCGGACCCGCCCGCGCCGAGGCCGACGAGCCCGCGGCGCCCGTTGACACACCGCTGCCACGTGGCTACCTGCGGGAATCGTCCGGCAGCCGCGCGCCCGTCCGGCAGCCGCGCGCCCGTCGGGCAGCCGCGCGCCCGTCGGGCCGCCCCGAGCCGCGGCGACGAGTCGCGCTGGGCGGCGTAGCGTGGGCAGAGGAGAAGAGATTCCGTCGCCGTCTCATCGAGCCGTCGCCACGAGTGTGGTCGGCCGCACGTCTCGTCCCCTTCGCCGCGGCCCGATGGCGAGAGGAGGAGCGATGTCCGTCGCAGAACTGGACGCGGTGAAGCAGGAGGAGTTCGGCGGCCGCATGGTCCAGGTGCTGAACGACGCCTGCCTGTGCCTGATGACCGGTCTGGGCCACGAGAGCGGGCTGTTCGACACGATGTCCACCATGGCGCCGGCCACCAGCGCCGAGATCGCCCGGGCCGCCGGGCTGGACGAGCGCTACGTCCGCGAGTGGCTGGGCGCGATGGTGGTCGGCGGCTTCGTCGACTACCAGCCCGAGCAGGCCACCTACCACCTGCCGGCCGAGCACGCCGCGGCGCTCACCAGAGCGGCCGGGCCGGACAACCTGGCGCGGATCGCCCAGGACGTCGGCATGTGCGGGGAGGTCGAGCAGCGGGTGCTGGAAGCCTTCCGCACCGGGGCCGGGGTGCCGTACTCGGCGTACCCGCGCTTCCAGGCCCTGCAGGCGGAGGAGTCCAGGGAGGTGTACGACCTGGCCCTGGTGGACGGCATCGTCGCGCTGGTCCCCGGCCTCACCGAGCGGCTGCGGTCCGGCATCGACGCGCTGGACATCGGCACCGGCCAGGGCCACGCCGTCAACGTCCTGGCCCGAGCCTTCCCCGCCAGCCGCTTCCACGGGCTCGACCTGTCCGAGGAGGGCATCGCGGCCGCCCGCGCCGAAGCCGCCGAACTCGGCCTGACCAACACCGACTTCCAGGTCGGCGACTGCGCCGAACTGACCGGCTCCTACGACCTGATCACCGCCTTCGACGTCATCCACGACCTGGCCCGGCCCACCCGCACCCTCGCGGCCGTCGCCGGCGCCCTGAAGGACGACGGCGTCTTCCTGATGGGCGACATCTCCGCCTCCAGCCGGCTGGAGGAGAACCTCGACCACCCGCTCGGACCCGCGCTCTACACCTTCTCGACCTTCTACTGCATGAGCGTCTCGCTCAGCGAGGGCGGCGAGGCCCTGGGCACCGTCTGGGGCGAGCAGACCGCTCTGCGGATGCTCGCCGAGGCCGGCTTCGGCCAGGTCGACACCCAGCGGGTCGAGGGCGACATCCTCAACGTCTACTACGTGGCGCGCCGCTGAGACGAACCCGCGCCGCCGCCTCCACCGCGGCGTCATCCTTCCCTGCGGGCCCTAGTGTTGGTCCCATGTCTGAGGAGACGCGCAACAGCGTGGACGGGCGGGCGGAGACTGTCGTCCAGGCCAGGAGCATCGGGGAGTTGCACTTCCATCAGCAGGGTGGCGGCCCCGAGAGCTCGGTGCCGTTCCAACTGCCGCCGGTGACCGGGCCGTTCGAGAACCGGCTGGCCGAGCAGGACCGCGTCGTCCGGGCCGTGGCGGAGCACACCGAGGACGCCGGTCCGCTGCTCGTGGCGCTGACCGGGATCGGTGGGATCGGCAAGACGGCCCTCGGATACCAGCTGGCGCGCCGGTTCGCCGACCGCTTCCCGGACGGGGTGCTGCACGTCGATCTCGACGACCTGCGCCGGGAGGGCGTGGTGGATGTCGCGGACGCCGTCGGCGGCATGCTGACGGCGCTGGGGGTTCCGCCCGAGCGGCTGGAGCGCAGCGCCGCCGGACGTTCGAAGCAGTACTGGTCGCGGACCCGGGACAAACGGCTCGTCGTCCTCGTCGACAACGCGCGGTTCGGCAGCGAGGTCCGGGCGTTCCTGCCGGCCTCGGGCCGGAGCCTGGTGATCCTCGCGAGCCATTCGCCGCTGTACGACCTCGACGGGACGGCCGCGGTGGAGGTGGCCGTCGGCCCGTTGTCCCTGGACGACGCGGTCCGCCTGCTCGGGAACATCGTGGAGGACCCGCGGCTGCAGGCCGAGCCGGAGGCCGCCGCGGAACTGGCCCGGGGCTGCGGAGGCCTTCCCGCTGCGTTGCAGGTGGCCGGACAGTGGGTGCGCAAGTACCGCCGACGGAGCCTGTCCCGGCTGGTCGAGGAGCTGACCGCCGAGCTGCACGGGAAGGGGATTCCCATGGTCGAGGCCGTCTGGGACGCCGCGTACGAAGGGCTGGCGCCGGCCGCCGCGCGGCTCTACCGGCTGCTGCCGCAGCATCCCGGGCCCGCCCTCGGGGAGTTGCCGGCGGCCGCCCTGCTCGGCGTGGCCCCCGGCCGGGCCGCCGACGCGCTGGAGGAACTGGAGGCCGCCGGCCTGCTGGAGTACCGGCTGGACGGCTACCGCATGCACGACCTCCTGCGCGGCCACGCCGAACGCCGGGCCCGGCAGAGCGATCCGGACGGTACGGCCGGGGCGGCCGCCCGGTCGTCCGTCGTCAGGTGGTACCGGAGGCAGGCGGCCCGCGCGGACCTCACGGCGGCCGGCCGGCGGATGACCTTCGCGCCGCCGGTGGACCCGGTCGGCCCGGAGGTGGCCGACGTCGACTTCCCGGACGCGGCGGCGGCCTACCGGTGGCTGGAGTCGGCGCGGCTCGCCCTGTTCGGGTGCGTGCGGACTGCGGTCGAGGACGGACTCCACGAGGACGCCTGGGCACTCTGCGAACCGCTGTGGACCCACTTCCTCGATCATCCGCACTACGCGGACGTGATCGACGCCTTCCGGCTCGGGGTCGCCGCCGCGGATCAGGCCGAGTACCTTCCGGCCATGGTCCGGATGCGGTGCCAGCTGGCCCGACCGCTGTGGGAGCAGGGGTGCCACGAGGAGGCAGCCCGGCTCGTCGATCACGCGCGGCAGGCCTCGCTGCTGTTGGACGGAGTGCTTCCCGACCGGACGGAGGAGCGCAGACTGCAGGCGTCGGTCGTGGAGTTCAGCGGTCTGCTCAAGTCCTCGAACGGTGACCTGAGCGGGGCCGCCGCCGACTTCGAGGCGTCCCGGGCCGTGCACGCGGAGATCAAGAACAAGTACGGGGTGCTCCTGCAGACCTACCTGCTCGGCCGGACCGCCCTGGCGGCTGGGGACCTCGACGGCGCGGTCCGGTTGCTGGAGCAGAGCCATCGCATGGCGCGGGACCAGGAACGCGGCCGGATGACTTCGCGGTCGGGCTTCGAACTCGGGCGGGCGTTGCGGCTGTCGGGGCGCACTGAGGAGGCGGAGGCCTTGGTCCGGGCCGCCTTGGACGGGGCCCGCGAGCGGCGCTCGGGTACCGACGAGGTCCGGGTGCTGGAGGAACTGGCGGCCCTCGCGGAGGCTCGGGGCGACCTCGCCGAGGCCGAGCAGCACCGGGCTGCCGCCCGGCAGCTCCGGGACGGCGGCTGAGGGCCGGTCGGGTTATCAGAGTTCGTGGTCGAGGTCCTCGGGGGCGGGAGGGCACACCTGGACGCGTACGGTGAGCGGCCCCGCTCCGCAGGTGAGGACGACCGGGACGGCGGACGCGACGGCGGCGGGCGTTGCGGCACTGAGCCAGGCGTGTACCGCCGAGACCGCCGCCACCGGATCGATGCGTGACATCCGGCCCCCGGCCCGGTGCGGCTCCACCCGGATGCTGAAGAGCCCGTGCGCGCGGTGCCTGAGGAGGCACCGCTCGGCGGACAGGACCGCGGCGGCCGTACGGCAGAGCGGCGCCTCCTCCAGGACGTCGGCCGTCCAGCCGGCCGCCGTCCAGGTGGTGGAGGCCCGTCGCGGCTCGGCCGGGCCCGCCGCGGTGGCCGTCCGGGCCCACCGCCACAGCACGGCCGCGCTCTGCACCGCTCGCGGCCCGGCCTTCGGATGCTCGGCCGCGAGGTGGTGCACCGTGCGCGGGGTCTGCGGGGGGAAGCGCTCCACGCTGATCCGGAGGCCGTCCAGCTCCGTTCGGACGGCGTGGGCCGCCGGACGGTGGTTCACATCGTCCGGGGCGGGGAAGGCCCGGGCTTCCGGAGCCGCGGCGACGGGGTCCAGGCCGAGCATCCGGTAGAGGCTTCGCTGCAGTCGCGGCAGGGCCTCGCCCTGCCGCGCGAAGGCGGCCTCGGCGACGGGACGCGGGTCCGTCCCGGCGGCCTCCGGAAGGAGCTCCTCCAGTTGCCGAGCCTCGGCGAGCCGGGGAGCCAGGGCGAGCAGTCGCGCCATGGGGCTCCCGGGGAGCAACTCCTCGCCGCCGTCGTACGCGTTCACGACCGGACGTCCGAGTGCGGCCGCGTACAGGGCGGTTGATCCGTGATCAGTGACGACGGTGTCCGCCGCGACCAGGAGCGCGGCCCACTCCTCGTACGGCCGGGACAGCACCAGCCCCGCGGCCAGGGCCGGGGCCAGCCGGCGGGACAGGTCGAACGCGCCGGTCCGGCTGTACTCGTTCGGATGCAGGACCAGGGCGACCTGGAAGGCGTCCTGGGGCAGCAGGGCGACGAGTTCGCCGGGCAGGCCGGGGCGTTGGGACAGGAGGGATTCCGGCCCCCAGGTGGAGGTGAGCACGACCAGCTGTCGCGGTCCCGTCCCCAGGGCGTCGCGGTAGTGCGCGCGGTGGCCGGTGGAGGCCAGGAGCCGGTCGAGGGTGGGATCCCCGACCACGCTGGCCCGGGCCGCCAGGGGAGGGCAGTGCTGGGTCAGCAGGGCGACCTGGTCGTCGTGGGCGAGGGCGTGCAGGTCGGCCCAGGGGGTGCCGCCCGGCAGCAGGTAGGCGGGATCCATGCCCGACGGCACGCCCGGTGAACCGTCGTTGCGGACGGCCTTGTTGAAACCGGCCCCGTGCGGGAGCAGGACCCGGGGGCCGGCGAGTTTGCGCAGCTCACCCTTGGGGCTCGCGGCCAGCACCAGGTCGTGGTCGGTGCGGAGGGCTTCCTCCCACGGCACGGTCCGGGCACCGGACCGGTCGAGTGCGGCGAGGGCCTCGACCCCGAAGTCGGAACCCGGGGCGAGCGTGAAGCGGATGCTGATGCGCGGATCCCCGAGGAACACCGGCAGCACGTCCAGGAGCCGGTGGAGCGCCCCCGCGGACCGCACCGGGACCAGGACCGCCCGCTGCCCGCTGCCCGCTGCCCGCTGCCCGCTGCCCGCTGCCCGCTGCCCGCTGCCCGCTGCCCGCTGCCCGCTGCCCGCTGCCCGCTGCCCGCTGCCTGAAAACCTTCCATTGTGTCAGTTTGAAAGGATCCGACACAAGAGTGCGGAGGAGTGGCGGACTCGACTCGGTGGGCCTCGTGTGGCATGTCCCGATCGTATCGATCGAGGCATCCTCATTCCGGCCCTGCCCGGTGCAAGGGAGAGGGGCCGCCACGCTCCGTGAGGAACGTGACGACCCCGATGGTGGCCCGTGGGGACCTGTTTAGAGGTCGTAGTACAGCTCGAACTCGTGCGGGTGGGGCCGGAGGGCGATCGGGGCGATCTCGTTGGTGCGCTTGAAGTCGATCCAGGTCTCGATCAGGTCCGGGGTGAAGACGTTGCCGGCCAGGAGGTACTCGTGGTCGGCCTCGAGGGCCTCCAGGACGGCGGGGAGGGAGGAGGGCACCTGGGGGACGTTGGCGTGCTCCTCGGGGGCGAGCTCGTAGAGGTCCTTGTCGACCGGCTCCAGCGGCTCGATCTTGTTGCGGATGCCGTCGAGGCCGGCCATCAGCATGGCGGAGAAGGCCAGGTACGGGTTGGAGGACGGGTCCGGGGCGCGGAACTCGATGCGCTTGGCCTTGGCGTTGGAGCCGGTGATCGGGATGCGGATCGCGGCCGAGCGGTTGCGCTGGGAGTAGACCAGGTTGACGGGCGCCTCGAAGCCGGGGACCAGGCGGTGGTAGGAGTTCACCGACGGGTTGGTGAAGGCCAGCAGCGAGGGGGCGTGCCGGAGCAGGCCGCCGATGTAGTAGCGGGCGGTGTCGGAGAGCCCGGCGTAGCCCTGCTCGTCGTAGAAGAGCGGGGAGCCGTCGGTCCACAGCGACTGGTGGACGTGCATGCCCGAGCCGTTGTCGCCGAAGATCGGCTTCGGCATGAAGGTGGCCGTCTTGCCGTTCCGCCAGGCGACGTTCTTGATGATGTACTTGAACAGCATCAGGTCGTCGGCCGCGTGCAGCAGGGTGTTGAACTTGTAGTTGATCTCCGCCTGGCCGGCGGTGCCGACCTCGTGGTGCTGGCGCTCGACCTGCAGGCCGGACTTGGCCAACTCCAGGGACATCTCGGCGCGCAGGTCGGCGAAGTGGTCGACCGGCGGGGTGGGGAAGTAGCCGCCCTTGTACTTGACCTTGTAGCCGCGCACGTCGCCCTCGGCGGCGCCGGTGTTCCAGGCGCCGGCCTCCGAGTCGATGTGGTAGAAGGACGCGTTGGCGCTGGTGTCGAAGCGCACCGAGTCGAAGACGTAGAACTCGGCCTCGGGCCCGAAGAACGCGGTGTCGGCGATGCCGGAGGAGGCGAGGTAGGCCTCGGCCTTCTTGGCGACGTTGCGCGGGTCGCGGCTGTAGGCCTCGCCGGTGACCGGGTCCTGGATGAAGAAGTTGATGTTGAGGTGCTTCTCGGCCCGGAAGGGGTCGAGGCGTGCGGTGGCGAGGTCCGGGACCAGGGCCATGTCGGACTCGTGGATGGCCTGGAAGCCGCGGATCGACGAACCGTCGAACATCAGGGTCTCGGACGGATCGAAGGTCGCCGCGGGTACGGAGAAGTGCTGCATGACGCCCGGCAGATCACAGAAGCGGACATCGACGAATTTCACGTCGTTGTCCTGGATGAACTGCTTCACTTCGGCGGCGTTGTTGAACATCCATCCTCCTCGGCTCGCGAATTGGGGCTCACCCTAGGAATGGGTCGTTTCCAGCCGGTGACCCGCTCGTTTCCTAGATGTTAACCGCGACCGCCGAATGGGCGGCAAAGGCCTACGGGACGGGGCAAATCGCCCCGTGGAGCTGGGGGTCCTCCGAGAAATGGTCTGGACCACAGGTAAGCCTGGTGAGCGGGATTCACCCGGTCGTGGAGCCAACCCGGTCCCGGCCCGGTCCTAACCCGGTCCCTGCCCGGTCCCTGCCCGGTCCCTGCCCGGTCCCTGCCCGGTCCCTGCCCGGTCCGAGGGCGGTCCCGAGGGCGGTCCCGGGCCCGGAGCCGCGCCCCGCCGGGAGGGGAGCCGGTGCCGGTCCGCGGCGTGAGCCCGGTTAGTGTGGATTCGTGGACACCAGAGAAGCGTTGGGATCGTGGATCGACGGCCCCAAGGCGGCCGCCGAGAAGATGGGTGCCGACTTCGGCTACCGCGGCGAGCGCCTCGGACTGCCCAAGGAGGGCCCCGGCTCGATCGCCGGCCCCGGCCGACGGATCGGTGCCCTGTTCGTGGACGGCTGGCTGGTCTCGCTGATCGCCTTCGGTCTGCTGGCCAAGGGCGACACGGCCGAGGCCAACCTGTGGACCCTCCCGCTCTTCTTCCTGGTCGCGGTCCTGCTGCTCTCCACCACCGGCACGACCCTCGGAAAGCGGCTGTTCGGCCTCCGGGTGATCCGCCTGGACGGGCGTCGCGCCACCATCCCGCAGGTCCTGCTGCGCACCGTGCTGCTGTGCCTGGTGGTGCCGCCGCTGGTCTGGGACCGCGACACCCGGGGCCTGCACGACAAGGCCGTCGGTACGGTCGAGGTCCGGATCTAGCGGAGCCCGGCCCCAACGGCGCACACCGGGAGCCAGCCCGAGCCCAGGAACCCGAAAACGTCGAACGGCCCCGCCCCGGAGCTTCCGGGGCGGGGCCGTTCAGTGTTGTCAGCGGAGGGGGAGGGTCAGCGGACCTGGCCGCCCTTGGGCATCCGGGCACCCTTGGGCATCGGGCCCTTGGGGATCGGCGCCTTGGACAGCAGGTCGCCCAGCGCGCGCAGCCGGTCGTTGGTCTCGGTGACCTGGGCGGCGGTGATCGCACGGGGCAGGCGCATCAGGTGGATCTGCAGCTTCTTGAGCGGGACCTCGCCCTCGCCGGTGCCCACCACGATGTCGTGCACCGGGATGTCACCGACCACGCGGGCCATCTTCTTCTTCTCGGAGGCCAGCAGCTGGCGCACCCGGTTGGGGTTGCCCTCGCCGATCAGCGCGATACCGGCCCGGCCGACGGCGCGGTAGACCGCGTCCTGGTTGCGGGTGACCGCGACCGGGGTGGAGTTGGAACTCCAGCCGCGCCGGATGTTGTTCAGCACCGCAGCTACGGCGCCCGGCTGCCCCTCCATCTGCCCGAACGCGGCGCGTTCGGCCCGGCGCCCGAAGACGATCGCCATGGCCAGGACGGCCACGATGAAGCCCAGGATGCCCAGATAGATGGGGTGGTCGATCGCGAAGCCGATGGCGAGGAACACGCCGAAGGTCAGCAGGCCGACGCCGGCGATGATCAGGCCGATCTTGGTGTCGACCTTCTTGGTCATGGTGTACGCCAGACGGATCTGCTTCAGCCGTCCGGGGTTCTCGGATGTTTCCCTCGCCATAACGCTCATGGTACGTGGCACGGGTACGGGATATCCAAGCCCGGGTACCCGTTCGCCCGAACCGTGACCCGTCCGCCCGCACACCGTCGCGCACAGCGACGGCCGGTCTCGTCGCGCACGGCGACGGCGGACCTCACCGTCCCGCGCCGCGCGCCCCCGTCGGGCCGACCGCCCCGACCGTCCCGACCGGGCCGTCGTGCCGGCGGTCCGCCGCGTGCCGCCGGTCCTCGCACACCGCCGCCCAGGCGTTGCGCCGGGCGTGCTGCTGGCCGGGGGCCAGCAGGACGCTCTCGGCGAACCGCAGCGCCGCCCCCACCGACCGGATCCGCATCCGCATGCCGAACAGCTCCTCTCGTGGCTGAGAAGAATCGAACGCCCACCAGGCGTCCATCGTCCCCACCCCGTGTTACCAGCCCGTGACCAGGCGGTCAAAGCGTGATGAAACCCGGAAGGGCGGAGCCGCGGCTCCGCCCTTCCAATGGCTCAAACAGCTCAACAGTTCAACAGCTCAATGGACCCGAACAGCCCGAACAGCCCGAACGGCTCGAACGGCCCCCGGGACCGACGGCCAGGTCAGACCGCAGCCTGCTCGCGCTTCTCCAGCGCCTGCCGGTACAGCCGCCCGGCCCGGTACGAGGAGCGCACCAGCGGGCCCGACATGACACCGGCGAAGCCCAGCTCCTCGGCCTCCTCCTGGAGCTCGACGAACTCCTGGGGCTTGACCCAGCGCTCCACCGGGTGGTGGCGCAGCGAGGGCCGCAGGTACTGGGTGATGGTGATCAGCTCGCAGCCGGCCCCGACCAGGTCGGCCAGCGCCTGGCTGACCTCCTCGCGGGTCTCGCCCATGCCCAGGATCAGGTTGGACTTGGTGACCAGTCCGGCGGCGCGGGCCTGGGTGATGACGTCCAGGGAGCGCTCGTAGCGGAAGGCCGGGCGGATCCGCTTGAAGATGCGCGGCACGGTCTCGACGTTGTGGGCGAGCACCTCGGGGCGCGAGGAGAAGACCTCGGCCAGCTGCTCGGGCACCGCGTTGAAGTCGGGGATGAGCAGCTCGACGCCGGTGCGGCCGGCCGCGCGCTCGGCGGTCATCGCGTGCACCTGGCGGACGGTCTCGGCGTACAGCCAGGCGCCGCCGTCCTCCAGGTCGTCGCGGGCGACGCCGGTGATGGTGGCGTAGTTGAGGTCCATGGTGACGATGGACTCGGCGACCCGGCGGGGCTCGTCGCGGTCGAACTCGGCGGGCTTGCCGGTGTCGATCTGGCAGAAGTCGCAGCGGCGGGTGCACTGGTCACCGCCGATGAGGAAGGTCGCCTCGCGGTCCTCCCAGCACTCGAAGATGTTGGGACAGCCGGCCTCCTGGCAGACCGTGTGCAGTCCCTCCTTCTTCACCAGCGACTGGAGGGCGTTGTACTCCGGCCCCATCTTCGCGCGGGTCTTGATCCACTCGGGCTTCCGCTCGATGGGGGTCTCGCTGTTGCGGACCTCCAGGCGGAGCAGCTTCCTGCCGTCGGGCGCGACAGCGGACACGTGCGACTCCTAGAACTAGACGGGGTACCCCCAGGGTACGCCTGTGGTTGTGCGGCCTTCGTCGGGCCTGCCGCCCTGCAATCGCAGGGCAACACGGCTACCGGCCAGTAGATTCCCAGTGGCTGGCGGGATTCCAGCGTGCTCCGGGAAGACTTCAGCTGCTGAGCGAGCGACTGAGCGCGGGCTCCGGCAGCTCGGCGAAGACGTCCTTGAGGTGCCGTTCGACCGACGGCAGCGCCTCGCTCACCGGGAAGTCCCGGCCCAGCTCGCCGGCCAGCGAGGCGACGCCCGCGTCCCGGATGCCGCACGGCACGATCTTGTCGAAGTACGTCATCTCCGGATCGCAGTTGAGCGCGAAGCCGTGCATGGTCACCCCGCGGGCGACCCGCACGCCGATCGCGGCGAGCTTGCGGTCGCCGCCGCGCTGCCCGGCGTTGGACGGCGCGTACTCGGGCCCGGCCAGCCGCGGGTCGATGCCCAGCGGCAGGCCCATCCGCAGGGTCAGCTTGCCGATGTCGACCACCTCGGCCGGGTCCACCACGGCGTCCGGGAGGTTCTCGCCGAGCACCCAGACCCCGCTGCGGCCCTCGACCCGGGTGGTCCCGACGCCGAAGTCGGCGGCGGCGCGGATCAGCGCCTCCTCCAGCCGGCGGACGTAGGCGATCACGTCGATCGGGTCGGGCAGCTTGATGATCGGGTAGCCGACCAGCTGGCCGGGGCCGTGCCAGGTGATCTCGCCGCCCCGGTTGACCTCGACCACCGGGGTGCCGTCCAGCGGCAGGTCGGCGGGGTTGGTGCGCTTGCCCATGGTGTAGACGGGCGGGTGCTCCAGCAGCAGCACGGTGTCGGGGATCTCGTCCGCGACCCGCAGCGCGTGCAGTCGCTGCTGTTCCTCCCACGCCTCCTCGTACGGGACGACGTGCTCGCCTATGCCCATTCGGACGAAACGTACGTTCTCGCTCACCGCTGCCGCTCCTTGCCAGGCGTTCGAGACCAACCTCGCCACTGTACGCCCACGCCCGCGTCACCCGTTCAGCCGTCCCGTCCCGCCTCTCCGTCAGCCTTCCCCGATCCCGATCCCGATCCCGATCCCGATCCCGATGCCGCCCCCGCCCCCGATCCCGCCCCCGACCCCGGTCCCGATCCGGACCCCGCCCCGCCCCCGGCCAGCAGTTGCAGGCGCAGCGCCAGTTGCAGCTCCAGCGACCGCTCCGGCCGGTTCCAGTCCCCGCCCAGCAGTGCCTCGACCCGGTCCAGCCGCTGGACCACCGTGTTCACGTGGACGTGCAGCTCGTCCTTGGCCCTGGTCAGGCTGCCGCCGCAGTCGAAGTAGGCGCGCAGGGTGCGGACCAGCTCGGTGCCGCGCCGGGCGTCGTAGGCGAGCAGCGGGCCGAGCGTGGCGCCGACGAAGCCGTCCACGTCGTGGCCGTCGCCAAGCAGCACCCCGAGGAAGCCGAGCGCACCGGCCGAGGCGCCCTCCCCGGCGCGGCCGAGCACCCGCAGGGCCCGTACGCAGCGCAGGCCCTCGGCGTACGAGGCGGCCAGGGCGACCGGCCCGGCGGCGGGGCGCCCGGCGCCGACGGTGACGGCGAAGCCCGCCAGCCGGGCCAGCCGTTCGGCGGCCCGCCGGGCGGTCTCCTCCGGGTCCTCGGCGCGGCCCGGGGCGACGGGCACCAGCAGCGCGACCGCCTCGCCGTGCTCGGCGCTGAGGCCGCGGGAGCTGAACAGGTACCGCCGGGCCGCGCCGGCCAGCCGCCCCCGGTCGCCGCCGTCGCGGTCGGCGGGTTCGGCGGCCAGCGCTAGGTGCGGCCGGGCGAGGTCGACCCCGAGCCGGCGGCCGCGGGCGGTGAGCCCGGCCGGGTCGCGGTCGGGGGCGGTGAGCAGGTCGGTGAGCAGTTCGCCGCGGATCCGGTTCTCGGTCTCCGCGACCGAGCGGCGCAGCAGCAGGGCCAGCGCGGTCACCACGCCGGCCCGTTCGAACAGCCGCCGGTCGGGGTCGTCCAGGTCGGGCCGGCCGCGCAGCACCAGGGTGCCGAGCACGTCGTGCCCGGCCAGCACCGCGCACACCCAGAGCCCGTCGTGCCGTACGGACCGGCCCTCGGCCCGGGAGGCGGCCACCGCGTCGGCGAGTTCGGCCGCGGTGGCGGGCGGTCCGGCCAGTGGCTCGCCCTCGGCGTCCAGGACGGTCGTTTCGCCGCCCAGCAGGTGGGCGACGGCGGCGGCCACGTCCGACACCTCGGCGCCGCGCAGCACCAGGTCGGTCAGCCGGTCGTGGGCCTGCTCGGCGCGCTGGACGGCGGCGGAGTGGGCCCGGACCAGCTCGTTGGCGGCGTTGAGTTCGGCCAGCGCGGCCCGGGTGTCGGCCAGTGCTCCGGCGGTGTCCAGGGCGATCGCGGCGTGCGCGGCCAGGGTGCAGAGCAGCGCGACCTCGTCGGGGGAGAAGGCGCGCGGCGAGCGGTCGGCGGCGAACAGGACGCCGATGACCTTGCCGCCGAGCAGCAGCGGTACGCCGATGATCGCCACCAGGCCCTCGTCCAGCACGCCCGCGTCGATCGTGCCGGTGTGGCGGAAGCGCCCGTCGGTGCGGTAGTCGGGGGTGGCGTAAGGGCGGGCGGTCTGGGCGACCAGCCCGCCCAGGCCGTCGCCGAGGCTGAGTCGCAGGGTCTGGAACAGGACGGAGACCGAGCCGTCGGTGACCCGCATGTAGGTGTCGCCGGCGGCCTGGTCCGGCAGGGTCAGGTACGCGGTGTCGGTGCCGAGCAGCATCCGGGCCCGGCGGACGATGGCCTGCAGCACGGTGTCCAGGTCCCGGGAGGCGGCGAGGTCCCCGGCGGTGTCGAACAGTGCCGTCAACTCGGCTTCCCGGCGCCGGTGTTGGCGCAGCGTGCGGTGCACCCGAAGGGCCTGCCAGGTGGCTTCGTCGATCTCGGCGAGGACGCCGGCCGGCGCCCCGCGGCGGCGGGCGTCGGCCAGCACCTCGGCGAAGTCCTCGGTGGCGGAGCCGGAGGCGAGCAGGTCGAGCAGCCGTCGCAGCGCGGGCGCGGCGCTCTCGTCGGGCCGGTTCATCCGGGGTGGTTCATGGTGCGGGCCGCCAATCGGCGTCGGGTCCGTCGGTGCCGAGGAATCGCGATGCTATCGGCTCGACGTTCAGGCCACGGCGGGCTTTCCGACCGCCGTACCGTCCGTCGACGGCTCCTCCGCGACCTCCGCCAGGTCCTGCCCCCTGGTCTCCCGCCCGCACAGCACCGCCAGCACGGTGACCGCCGCCGCGATCGCCACGTACACCGAGACGGGGGTGGCGCTGCCGTAGTCCTTGAGCAGCGCGGTCGCGATCAGCGGTGCGGGCGCACCGGCCGCCACCGAGGCGAACTGGGCGCCGATCGAGGCCCCGGAGTAGCGCAGCCGGGTCGCGAACAGCTCGGAGAAGAAGGCCGCCTGCGGGGCGTACATCGCGCTGTGGAACACCAGGCCGACCGTCACCGCGACGACCAACTGCCCGAACGAGCGGGTGTCCACCAGCCCGAAGAACACGAACGCCCAGGCCCCGACCCCGGCCGCGCCCACCAGGTACACCGGCCTGCGCCCGACCCGGTCGGACAGCGCCCCGAACAGCGGGATCAGCGCGAACTGGATCGCGGAGCCGATCAGTACGGCGTTCAGCGCGCTCTGCTTGTCGAAGTGCGCGTGGGTGACGGCGTAGGTCAGGACGAAGGTGGTCATCACGTAGTACGAGATGTTCTCCGCCATCCGTGCGCCCATGGCCACCAGCACCTCCCGCCAGTGGTGCTTCAACACCCCGACCAGCGGCGCCTGTTCGGTCTCGGGCCGGTTCGCGACCGCCTGCCGGAACAGCGGCGACTCCTCCACCGCCAGCCGGATCCACAGCCCGACGCCGACCAGCACCGCCGACAGCAGGAACGGCACCCGCCACCCCCACGCCAGGAACGCGCTCTCCGACTGCACCGCCGTCATCAGCGACAGCACGCCCGCCGCCAGCAGGTTCCCGGCCGGCGCCCCGCCCTGCGGCCACGACGCCCAGAACCCCCGCCGCCGCCGGTCCCCGTGCTCCGACACCAGCAGCACCGCCCCGCCCCACTCGCCGCCGAGCGCGAAGCCCTGCACCAGCCGCAGCGCGGTCAGCAGCACCGGCGCCGCCACCCCGACCGAGTCGTACGTCGGCAGCAGCCCGATCGCCGTGGTCGACCCGCCCATCAGCAGCAGGCTCACCACCAGCAGTCTCTTCCGGCCCACCCGGTCGCCGAAGTGACCGAACACCAGCGCTCCGACCGGCCGGGCCGCGAACCCGATCGCGTAGGTCAGGAACGACAGCAGCGTCCCGGTCAGCGGGTCGGTGTTCGGGAAGAACAGCTTCCCGAACACCAGCGCCGCGGCCGTTCCGTACAAGAAGTAGTCGTACCACTCGATCGTCGTGCCGATCAGACTCGCGGCCACCACTCGCGGGAGTGAACTGGTAGCCGCCGAAGCTCGTGCGGGGGCGTTCATGGTCACCACTTCCAGGTGCAGGGGGACGGGGACGGTGTCGCCACAAGGTAGGGAGCCCACGCGCGGCGGCCTATGTGGGTGACCCACACAGCCCGCCGTCCCCCGGTGGCCGGTCACTCCACGACGGTCGAGCACGCCCTAGTGCGCCGTCCAGCCGCCGTCGATCGGCAGGCTGGCACCGGTGATGTAGGCGGCGGCGGGGGAGCAGAGCCAGAGGGCGAGTTGGGCGACCTCCTCGGGTTCGATGAGCCGCTTGACGGCGGTCCGGTCGAGCATGATCCGCTCGACCACCTCCTCCTCGGGGATGCCGTGGGCCAGTGCCTGGGCGGCGATCTGCTGCTCAACCAAGGGGGTTCGGACGTACCCGGGGTTGAGGCAGTTGCTGGTGACCCCGTACGGGGCGCCCTCCAGGGCGACGGTCTTGCTGAGGCCCTCCAGGGCGTGCTTGGCCGTGACGTACGCGGACTTGAAGGCGCTGGCGCGCAGGCCGTGGACGGAGGAGACGTTGACGATCCGGCCCCACCCCCGCTCGTACATGTGCGGGAGGGTGCGGCGCAGGATCCGGAACGGGGCCTCGACCATGACGCGTTGGATGAGGGTGAAGCGTTCGACCGGGAACTCGTGGACGGGTGCGACGTGTTGGAGGCCGGCGTTGTTGACCACGACGTCGGCGTCGGCGGGCAGGGCGTCCACGGCCGCGGGATCGGCCAGGTCGGCGACGATCGCCCGCCCGCCGATCCGGTCCGCGAGCTCCCGGGCCGGGGCGGCCACGAGGTCGACGACGTAGACCCGGGCGCCGGCCCCGGCGAGGGCTTCGGCGCAGGCCCGGCCGATGCCCGAGGCGGCCCCGGTGACCAGGGCCGTGCGGCCGTCGAGCGGGCGGGCAGTAGAGGTGTCCATGACCGAGAACGGTAGGAATCCGGCGGCGCCGCTCCCATGTGGCGGACCGACACAGCATCCCGCTGTGTCATGGCGTCGACCACCACCGACGCCGGTTGACGGTTCGCCCCCGTACGGCCAAACCCATCCTGGCTTCGCTTCCCCACAATGGGCGCGCTTGCTTCACCCGTTCGGAGGATTGGTCGGTCAGATCCACCCATAGCGCCCGAATGCTCGCTACATTCACGCCGATTCCCGACAGGGGGCGCCGCCCCGGGCGAGCCGAACTGCTGGTGGAGCCCGGTGCGACGTCCGAGAGGTGTTGACTGACATGTCCCAACGGCCTGCAACCGACAGCCCGGCGTACGGACCGCTCGACCCGCTCGGCCAGCGCCGAGGCCCGGTCGGCCGGGCCCTTCCGGACGCGCCCGACGCCCTGACCGCCGACACGCTGACCGCTGATCCGCTGACCGCTGACCCGATGGCCGCCGACGCCCCGACCGCCGAGGAACTGCGACTGCCCGTGCAGGCCACGCCCGCCCGGCACGAAGCCACCGCCGCGCCCGCCCCCGCGACCACCAGCGGCCACGGCAGCCACACCGGCCACTCCGGCCCGACGCCGCAGAACGGCCAGCTCGCCGCCCTGATCGAGGAGGCCGGCTTCTCGCACGCGGGCCTGGCCCGCCGGGTCGACCAGCTCGGCCTGGAGCACGGCCTCGACCTGCGCTACGACAAGACCTCGGTCACCCGCTGGCTGCGCGGCCAGCAACCCCGCGGCGCCACCCCGGCGCTGATCGCCGAGGTCTTCACCCGCCGCCTCGGCCGCCGCCTCACCGCCCAGGACCTCGGCCTGGACGCCTGCGCCCCGGTCTACGCGGGCCTGGAGTTCGCCGAGACCCCGCAGGAGGCGGTGGACATCGTGGCGAGCATGTGGCGCAAGGACAACGGCCCGCAGTCCGAACTGCGCCGGATCGCCTTCACCCCGGCCGGCCTGGTCGTCCCCAGCCGGGACTGGCTGATCGGCCGCACCGACGAGCGGGTCGCCCGGGACGGCTCCACGCTGACCCGCCCGGACACCGCCACCGGTCCGCCCGGCGCCGCCCCCGGCGCGCCCGCGTCGAACGCGCCCGGCGCACCCGCCGCGGGCCCGGCGCGCACCCAGCCCACCGGCGCCCCGGGCGTGCGCAGCACCGCCGGAACCACCGGCACCGCCGCCACCATCGGCCGGGTGCCCACCCAGAGCCGCCGCCCGCCCGCCGCCGTCGAACCGCCGTACACCGACCCGACCCGGGAGGCCCGCCCCGCCCTGCGGGTCGGCCGCGGCGACATCGCCGCCATCCGCGCCGTCGGCGACCTCTTCCGCGCGCTCGACCACGCCTACGGCGGCGGCCACGCCCGCCAGGCGCTGGTCCGCTACCTGGAGAGCGAGGCCGAGCCGATGCTGCGCGGCCGCTACGGCGAGCAGATCGGCCGCGCCCTGTTCGGAGCCGTCGCCGACCTCACCAGGCTGGCCGGCTGGACGTCCTTCGACATCGCCGCGCACGGCCTCGCCCAGCGCTACTTCGTCCAGGCGCTGCGCCTCTCCCAGGCCGCCGGGGACCGCGCGCTCGGCGGCTACGTGCTGGTGACGATGAGCCAGCAGGCCGTCCACCTGGGCCACGGCCGGGAGGCCGTCCAGCTCGCCCGGGTCGCCCAGCAGGGCGTCGGCACCGCCGTCCCGCCGGTGGTCCAGTCGCTGATGCACGCCGCCGAGGCCCGGGGCCACGGCCTGCTGGGCGACGTCCGCTCCTGCACCACCGCGCTGGTCCGGGCCGAACGATCGCTCGCGGCCTCCCGTACCGGCGACGAACTGCCCTCCTGGGCAAGGTACTTCGACGAGGCCCAGCTCTCCGACGAGTTCGCCCACTGCTACCGCGACCTCCAGCAGTGGCGCACCTCCGCGCAGCACGCCGAGAAGTCGCTGCGGCTGCGCTCGCCCGCCTACGCGCGCAGCCGGATCTTCTGCCGGCTGGTGCTGGCCACCGCCCGGCTCGGCATGGGGGACCTCGACGAGGCCTGCACCATGGCCACCGACGCGCTGCGCGCGGCGGGGGAGATGCGCTCGGCCCGCTCGCTGGAGTACGTCCGGGACTTCCACCGCCGCCTCACCCCGTACCGGGGCAGCCAGGTGGCCCGGGCCTTCGAGGAGACGGCCCGCCAGGCGGGCGTGATCTGACGGAACCGGCCGTGCGAGGGCCGGGAGCTCACCAGCTCTCGGCCCGGACCCTCGGCCGCTCGGCGTCGGCGGCCGCCGCCTGCCGCCCGCCCCGCACCCGCTGCGCCGCCAGCGGGAACACCAGGACCGACAGCATCCCGGCGCCGACCAGCGCCGCCGCCGTCGAGGAGGGCAGGTGCCCGGCCTCCACCTCGATCGTGGTGATCACCACGACCAGCGGCAGCGCCGTCGACGCGTACAGCCCGAGCGCCGCACGGTCCCGCCCGCCCAGCCCGCCCGGGGCGAGCAGCCCGGCCGGCAGGCCGCGTACGGCGAGGAACAGCAGCAGGAACACCGGAACGAGCAGCAGCGTGCCGGGGTCGTCCAGCAGCGCGTTCAGGTCGAAGTTCATCCCGCTGACCACGAAGAAGATCGGCACCAGGAAACCGAAGCCGATGCTCTCCAGCTTGGCCTCGATCACCTCCTCCTCGGCCCGGCGGATGTCGGAGAGCAGCAGCCGGGAGACGATCCCGGCGGTGAAGGCGCCGAGCAGCATGTCCAGGTCGAGCCAGAGCGCGGCCGCGACCATGACGGCCAGCACCAGGATCACCGCCCGGATCGCGAACTGCCCGGAAGTGCGCAGGGTCCGCTCGATCAGCCGGGTGGCCCAGGCCGGGCGCGGCCGGCGGGCGCCGAGCACGGCGACGGCGGTGATCACCGCGAAGGCTCCGAGGATGACCGCGGTCCGGGCGGGGGAGTTGCCGCTGAGCAGCACGGCGATCGCGATGATCGGGCCGAACTCCCCGACCGCACCGGTGGCCATCACCAACGAGCCGAAGGGGGTGGGCAGTTCGCCGGAGTCGCGGAGGATCGGCAGGATCGTGCCGAGCGCGGTGGTGGTGAGCACCAGCCCGGCGAAGGCGCCGTCCCACGGGTCCCGGTTGACCAGGGCGCCGATGCCGAGGGCCAGTACGAGCGAGACCAGCCACGCGGTGCCCGCCCGCTTCAACGGGCCGCCGCGCAGCTTGGCGAAGTCGATCTCGTACCCGGCGAGGAACATCAGCATGGCCAGGCCGAACTGGGACAGCGCCTTCACCAGCTCATCGACGTGCGCCCAGTCCAGGACGTCCGGGCCGATCAGGACGCCGAGCACGATCTCGAACACCACGGTCGGCACGGCGATCCAGCGCAGCAGCCGGTCGGCGAGCAGCGGCGCGGCGACGGCTGCGGCGGGGATCAGGATCAGCGTCACCGGGTGGGCGGAGGTGCTCACCGGGCGGCCGGCCGGGCGACGGCGGTCGCTCGGACGGCGCGGGGTGCCCGAGCCATCCGATGAGCGGTCAGAACGGTCATGCCGGGCATCCTGGCACGCCGTCGGTCTGTCACCCCGGCAGACCGCTGGCGTGTCCCGGCACCCGCACCACCGCCCCCGTCACCGCGCCCGTCACCGCTCCCGTCACCCCCAGCGCCGCCCGGACGCACACCGGTACTGCCGGGCGGCCCCGAGCGGCCCCGAGCGGCCCCGACCGGCCCGAGAGGCCCCGACCGGCCCCGACCGGCCCGGGCGGCCCCGGGCGGCTCAGGCCGCCGCCTCGGCCTCCCGCTCCCCGGCCGGCAGCCCCAGGTCGCCGAGCACCGCCCGCGCCGCCCGCCGCCCGGAGACCAGCGCGCCCTGCACGGTGCTGGTGTCCCGGTGGTCCCCGGCGACGTACAGCCCGGCCAGCAGCCGCACCGGACGGCGGAGGTTGTGCGGCGGCGGCATCGCGGGCAGCGCGTCCGGGACGTGCCGCACGCTGAGGAACTGCCAGTCCGCCGTCGAGGTGCCGTACAGCTCGGCGAGCCGGGTACGGACGGCCGGTTCCAGCCCGGCCGGGCCGCCCGCGTCGAAGGAACGCCGGCCGAGCACGGTGCTGGCGACCAGCGCCTGCCCGGCCGGGGCGTAGGACGGGTGCAGCTCGCTGAGCACCAGCGAGTGCGAGACCAGCGGCGGGTGGCCGTTCGGCCGGTCGGCGTCCAGCAGCAGTACGGCCTCGGCGAGCGGGGCGCGGTCGGCCGCGTGGAAGAAGGTGGTGACGGGGTGGAAGTCGGGCAGCCGCAGCCCCGGCAGCAGCTCGGCCGCGGAGCGGGCGTCGGTGGCGACCACCACGGCCTGGGCGCCGATTCGCCCGTGCGCGAGGGTCTCCACGCCGTCGGCGCCGATCGAGGTGACCTGCACCCCGGTCCGCACCGTGCCGACGGGCAGCGCGGCGGCCAGCTGGGCGGGCACGGCCGCGATCCCGTCGGCGGGCAGACAGAGCCGGCCGCGGGCGTACGAGCGCAGCACCAGGTCGGCGATCCGGCTGCTGGTGCCGAGGGCCGGGTCGCCGAGCAGGGCGCTGAGCAGCGGGCGCAGGAAGCCGTCGACGGTGCGCGGGGCGAGGCCGTGGCCGGCCAGTGCGCGGGCGGCGGTGGTCTCCGGGCGGGCCTGCGACCGGGCGGCGGGGGTGGTGGCGATCCGGCCCAGCCAGGCTCCCAGGCGGGCCTTGTCCAGCGGGCTGCCGAGCGGGGCCCGGAGCGCGGCCTGCCGGGCGGCGGTGAGCTGGGGGTCCCCGGCGCGGTAGCGGCGGCCGGCGCTGTGCACGAGTACGCCGGGCGCGAGCGGGCGCAGGTCCAGGCGGTCGAGGTCGAGCGCCCGGCGCAGCTCCGGGTAGGCGGTGTTGAGCAGGTGGCTGCCGTCGTCGAGGCGGAAGCCGTCGAGCTCGCGGGTGGCCATCCGGCCGCCGATCCGGTCGGTGGTCTCCAGGACCTGGACGGTGAGGCCTTGGCCGGTGAGCGCGCGGGCGGCGGCCAGGCCCGCGAGTCCGGCGCCGACCACGACGACGTCCGGGTCGGACGGGCGGCGGGCGCGGCGGGTGAAGTCGTACGTGGGCACTGGCGTGCTCCCTCCCTGGGGTTCCCGGGGCTCCGGCCGACGCAGGCAGCGGGGTGCCGGGCACGGTCCGAGGAAGGTGATGCCCCGTCAGTGTGAGCATCAGACAAGCGGAGCGGACTCGATGCTGGGCTCGTGCGGGTCGTGCGCCGCCGGGCGGGGGCGCGGTCACGGACAGTGCGCCGTGGCGGCCGGGATGCCGGGTCGGCGGGCGCGCACGGTCACCGGGGGCGTGCGACGCGCCCGCCGTGTGCTCCCGTGCGCCCCCTCCCGGAGCCCCGTCCGACCCCGCCCGGCATATGCCCCTGGCCAGGGTGAATGCCGTAGCGGGCCTACGCAGAACGAGGGGTCACAGCGCCGCCCGCACCGCCGAGTCCAGGTCCGGGTGCGCGAACCGGAAGCCCGCGTCCAACAGCCGCCGCGGCACCACCCGGTGGCTCCCGACCACCTCGATCGCCAGCTCCCCGAGCACCGCCTTCAACACCGCCTCCGGCACCGGGAACGGCGTCGGCCGCCGCAGCGCCCGGCCGAGGGCCGCGGTCAGCTCGGCGTTGGTGGCCGGCTCCGGCGCGGTGAGGTTGAAGGCGCCGGAGAGGTCCTCGCGGTCGATCAGGAACCGCAGCGCGGCCACCTCGTCGGCCAGCGAGATGTAGCTCCAGTACTGCCGGCCGCTGCCGAGCCGCCCGCCCAGGCCCAGCTTGAACAGGGGGAACAGCCGCCCGCCCGCGCCGCCCGCAGCGGACAGCACCATTCCGGTGCGTGGGTGGACGACCCGGATCCCGGCCCGCTCGGCGGGCCGTGCGGCCGCCTCCCACTCCAGGCACACCTCGGCCAGGAAGTCGTCCCCGGCGGGAGAGCCCTCGTCGATCACCCGGTCGCCGGTCTGCCCGTACCAGCCGACCGCGGAGGCGCTGACCAGCACCCGCGGCGGCCGGGGCAGCTCCGCCAGCGCCACCGCCAGCGTCTCGGTGCCGTACACCCGGCTCTCCCGGATCTCCCGCTTGTAGGAGTCCGTCCAGCGGCGGTCGCCGACCCCGGCGCCGGCCAGGTGCACCGCGGCGTCGATTCCGGCGAGCCCCTCCCGGTCGACCTCGCCGAGCAGCGGGTTCCAGCCGATCGCGGTGCTCCCGTCGGGCTGCGGGCCCGTCCTGGAGCGGTGCCGGACCAGCCGGACCACCTCGTGGCCGTCCGCCAGCAGGGAGCGGACGAGGGCCGAACCGATCAATCCCGTGGAGCCCGTGACAGCGATGCGCATGGGCCCATCCTCGCAGGCCTTATCGCCTGTCACCTTTCGCACGCGCCCCAGTAGCATCACGCGGCATGACCCGCGAAGACGATCTGACCATCCGCCCGGCCCGCCCCGAGGACGAGCACGGGCTCGCCGAGCTCGACCGCGCCGTCTGGTCCCCCCTCTCCGAGGTCTCCCCGAAGCCGCCCGTCGGGAAGCGGGTCTTCGACGAGAGCCGCACCCCCGACCAGTTCCTGCTCGCCGTCCTGGACGGCCGGATCGTCGGCTACGTCCGCCAGATCCCGCCGACCCGACTGGCCGTCAACCGGCACGTCCGGCAGATCCAGGGCCTGGCCGTCGACGGCTCGGTCCGCGGCCGGGGCATCGGACGACGGCTGGTCGAGGCGGCCTGCGAGCAGGCCCGGGCGCTCGGCGCCCGCAAGCTGACCCTCCGGGTGCTCGGCTGGAACGCCCCGGCCCGCCGGCTGTACGAGAGCTGCGGCTTCACGGTCGAGGGCACGCTGGCCGAGGAGTTCCTGATCGACGGGCAGTACGTGGACGACGTGTGGATGGCCCGCCGACTGGCGGACTGAGCCGACCGAACCGCCGCCCGCTGCCCTGACGGTCCGCCAGGGCAGTTGCGGCGCAGTCGTGACGTACCTGCCCTGTCTGGAGCGGCGGACCGCCGGGTACCGTACGCCCGTGAGCAACTCGACGCCTCCCGGGTGGTACCCGGTCCCGGGTGCGGACGGCACCCCCGGTCACGAGCGCTGGTGGGACGGCAACGCCTGGACCGCCGAGGTCCGGCCGCTCCAGGCCCCCGGCGGACAGCTCGCCGACGCCCCGACCCAGGGCTGGCAGCCCCCCGCCCCGCAACCGCCGCAGGCCGGCTACGGCTACCCGGCACAGAGCGGCTCACCCGCCCCCGGCTACGGCTACCCGGCGCAGGACGCGCTCCAGTCACCCGGCTACGGTTACCCCGGCCAGGGCCCGTACGCCGGCCAGCAGCAGTACCCGGGCCGGCCGGGCTACCCCGGCCAGGAGGCCTACCCGGGCGCCGGCTACGGCTACCCGCCGCCCGCCCCCCGGAAGAACCGGACCGGCGTGATCGTCGGTAGCTCGGTCGCGGTGCTGGTCGTCGGCGGGATCATCGCCGGGCTCGCGTTCAGCGGCGGCGGGGACACCAAGGCCGACCCGACCCCGAACCCCACGGTCACCGTCACCCAGAGCGACAACCCGACGCCGAGCCCCACCCCGACCCGGAGCACGCCGGCCCCCAAGCCCGTCCCGTCGGTCAAGAGCACCGTCCCGGACCCGCAGCACGCGATCACCGTCCCGGTCCTGGACGGCTGGGACGCGGCGACCAACTCCGCGCACTCCACCGTCTACCTCGGCAGCGGCCGCTACTCCTGCGCCGACGGCAACTCCTGCATCCGCGGCCAGTTCTCGATCGAGAAGGACACTGTGCAGGGCGACACCCCCAAGGGGGCCGCCGACTCGGTGATGCCGACCTACGCCGGGACGATCTTCTCCGGGATCACCTCGCACACCGACTCCGGCTCCGGCTACGTCTCCGTTGCCGGTGTGCTCGGCTACGCCACCCGCTGGCACGTCCGCACCTCGGACGGCACCCAGGGCTACGTCCTGCTGGCCGCCGTCCCGGCCAAGGGCGGCGGCTACGTGATCTTCGAGGGCGGCGTGGACGACGACCCGGCGGCGCCGGACCCGGCGGTGCTCGACCAGATCCTCAAGGGCATCAAGCAGGACAGCTCCGCCGGCAGCAGCACCTGACCCCCCGAGAGGACTAGTCCCCGTACCGCTCCCAGAGTTTGGGGAAGCGCTTCGCCATCACGTCCGGGTCGTCGAAGTCCAGGAACGCCCCGGCCGGCCGCCCCGCCTGCCGCCCGCCCACCTCGGGCAGCGGCAGGCCGGTCAGCCGCTCGTACGCCTCGTCGGCGGCGTAGCCGAGGTCCTCGGCCTCGCCGTCCTCCTCCTCGTCGAACTCGGGCAGCAGGTCCGCCAGGTCGTCCGGTTCGGCCAGCCCGCCCTCGAAGACCTCCCGGCCCTGGCCGATCAGCCAGCAGCGGAAGTAGTCGAAGGTGTCCTCGGAGGCGCCGTCCAGCAGCAGGTGGGCCGCACCCCACAGGTCGTAGCGGTAGGCGCGCTGGAACCGGGCCTCGAACAGCCGACCGAAGTCGATCACGTCGTCGGGGGTCAGCTGGACCAGGCGCTCCACCAGCCGCTCGGCCTGTTCGTCGGGATCGCCGTCGGCGGCCTCCCAGGTGTCGTCGATGATCTGCCAGAAGTCGGTCTCGTCCATCACCGCTCAAGCATCCCTTTTCTGTCGTCTCCACGCATGCCATGACCCGGCGGGAACCGCATCCCGGGAAGCGGCGGAGCCCCGCGCCGTCCGGTGACGACACGGGGCTCCGTAGGACCGCGCTGCGGTCGTGCTGTGCTACAGGCCGAGCTCGACCTCGAACTCGCCGGCCTCCAGGATCTCCTTGACCGCGACCAGGTAGCGGGCGGCGTCGGCGCCGTCCACCAGGCGGTGGTCGTAGGAGAGCGACAGGTAGGTCATGTCACGGATGCCGATGGCGGTGCCGCCGTCGGCCTCGATGACCACCGGGCGCTTGACGGTGGCGCCGATGCCCAGGATGGCGGCCTGGTTCGGCGGCACGATCACGGTGTCGAACAGGGCACCGCGCGAGCCGGTGTTGCTGATCGTGAAGGTGGCGCCGGACAGCTCGTCCGGGGTGATCTTGCTGTCGCGGACCTTGGCAGCCAGCTCGGCGGTCTTCTTCGAGATGCCGGCGATGTTGAGGTCGCCCGCACCCTTGATGACCGGGGTCATCAGACCCTTCTCGGAGTCCACCGCGATGCCGATGTTCTCGGTGTCGAAGTAGGTGATGGTGCCCTCGGCGTCGTTGATCCGCGCGTTGACGACCGCGTGGACCTTGAGCGCCTGGGCGGCGGCCTTCACGAAGAACGGCATCGGGGAGAGCTTGACGCCCTCGCGGGCCAGGAAGCCCTCCTTGGCCTTGGCGCGCAGCGACATGATCTTGGTGACGTCCACCTCGACCACGCTGGTCAGCTGGGCCTGCTCGTGCAGGGCCTTCATCATGTTGTCGCCGATGACCTTGCGCATGCGGGTCATCTTGACCGTCTGGCCGCGCAGGGCGGACGGCGCGGCGGCGGCCTTCGGCGCGGCGGCAGCCGGAGCGGCGGCGGCGGCGACCGGAGCCGGGGCGGCCTTGGCGGCCTCCGCGGCGGCGATGACGTCCTGCTTGCGGATGCGGCCGCCGACACCGGTGCCGGTGACGGAGGACAGCGCGACGCCGTGCTCGGCGGCGAGCTTGCGCACCAGCGGGGTGACGTAGGCGTCACCGGCGTCGGCCACCGGGGCGGCCGGAGCGGCGACGGGGGCCGGAGCGGCAACCGGAGCCGGAGCGGCAACCGGAGCCGGAGCAGCGACCGGGGCGGCCGGGGCAACCGGGGCCGGGGCAGCGACCGGGGCGACCGGAGCCGGGGCGGCAACCGGGGCCGGAGCGGCCGGAGCCGGGGCGGCGACGGGGGCCGGGGCGGCAGCCGGAGCCGGAGCGGCAGCGGCGGCACCCGGGGCACCGATCAGCGCGAGCTGGGCGCCGACCTCGGCGGTCTCGTCCTCGCCGACCAGGATCTTGACGACGACGCCGGCGACCGGCGACGGGATCTCGGTGTCGACCTTGTCGGTGGAGACCTCGAGCAGCGGCTCGTCGATCTCGACCGTCTCACCCTCGGCCTTGAGCCAACGGGTGACGGTGCCCTCGGAAACGCTCTCGCCCAGGGCGGGCAGCAGCACCGGGGTGGCGTCGCCGGCCGGAGCAGCCGGAGCAGCCGGAGCGGCCGGGGCGGCAGCCGGAGCAGCCGGGGCCTCGGCAACCGGAGCCGGAGCGGCAACGGGGGCCGGAGCGGCGACGGGCGCGGCCTCGGCCACGGGGGCCGGGGCGGCGGCCGGGGCACCGGTGCCGTCGTCGATGATCGCCAGCTCGGCACCGACCTCGACGGTCTCGTCCTCGCCGACCTTGATCGAGGAGAGGATGCCGGAAGCCGGGGCCGGGATCTCGGTGTCGACCTTGTCGGTCGACACCTCGAGCAGCGGCTCGTCGACCTCGACGCGCTCACCCTCGGCCTTGAGCCAACGGGTGACAGTGCCCTCGGAAACGCTCTCGCCCAGCGCGGGCAGTGTTACTGAGACCGCCATGGTTTCAGCGACTCCTATCAAGTCTTGCGTACGGGAAGTACGGGAAGTACCGGAAACGGGGGGTGGTGGGCGCGATCAGTCGTGCGCGTGCAGCGGCTTGCCGGCCAGCGCCAGGTGCGCCTCGCCCAGGGCCTCGGACTGGGTCGGGTGCGCGTGGATCAGCTGCGCGACCTCGGCCGGCAGGGCCTCCCAGTTGTAGATCAGCTGGGCTTCGCCGACCTGCTCGCCCATGCGGGCGCCGACCATGTGGACGCCGACCACGGCGCCGTCCTTGACCTGGACGAGCTTGATCTCGCCGGCGGTCTTCAGGATCTTGCTCTTGCCGTTGCCGGCCAGGTTGTACTTGAGGGTGACGACCTTCTCCTTGCCGTACAGCTCGACGGCCTTGGCCTCGGAGATGCCGACGGAGGCGACCTCCGGGTTGGAGTAGGTCACGCGCGGGACGCCGTCGTAGTCGATCGGCACCGGCTTGAGGCCGGCCAGCCGCTCGGCGACCAGGATGCCCTCGGCGAAGCCGACGTGGGCCAGCTGCAGGGTCGGGACGAGGTCGCCGACGGCGGAGATGGTGGGCACGTTGGTGCGCATGTACTCGTCGACCAGGACGTAGCCGCGGTCCATCGCGACGCCGTTCTCCTCGTAGCCGAGGCCGGCCGAGACCGGGCCGCGGCCGATGGCGACGAGCAGCAGGTCGGCGTCGATCTGCTTGCCGTTCTCGGTGGAGACGCGGACACCGGACTCGGTGTACTCGACGCCCGAGAAGCGGGCCTTGAGCTCGAACTTGATGCCGCGCTTGCGGAACGCGCGCTCCAGCAGCTTGGAGGAGTTCTCGTCCTCCAGCGGGACGAGGTGCGGCAGCGCCTCGACGATGGTGACGTCGACGCCGAAGGACTTCCAGACCGAGGCGAACTCGACGCCGATGACGCCGCCGCCGAGGATGACGGCCGACTTCGGGATCCGGTCGAGCTTGAGGGCGTGGTCCGAGGAGATCACGCGGTTGCCGTCGATCTCCAGGCCCGGGATCGAGCGCGGCACCGAACCGGTGGCGAGGACGATGTGGCGGCCCTCGATGCGCTGGCCGTTCACGTCGACCGAGGTCTGCGAGGAGAGCTTGCCCGCGCCCTGGATGAAGGTGACCTTGCGGGACGCCACCAGGCCCTGGAGGCCCTTGTACAGGCCGGCGATGACGTCGTCCTTGTACTTGTGGACGCCGTTGATGTCGATGCCCTGGAAGGTGGCCAGGACGCCGAACTCGGCGGCCTCCTTCGTCTCGTCCGCGATCTCGGCGGCGTGCAGCAGGGCCTTGGTCGGGATGCAGCCGCGGTGCAGGCAGGTGCCGCCCAGCTCACCCTTCTCGACCAGGGCGACGCTCAGACCCAGCTGAGCGGCGCGGAGCGCCGCGGCGTAACCGCCGCTTCCGCCTCCGAGAATGACTACGTCGAAAACGGTGCTGGCGTCGTTCGCCACGTCACGTCCTCCATGCAATGGGGTGGGTCGCCGGGCCGGTCGCGGTCCGGTGGGTCGGAAGCCTTTGTGGGGCGCCCAGTCGTGCCGGAAATACATCTTCGCACTTGTTCGCGGTGGCTGATGTCCGGGTCCACCCCAGGGGTGTCCCACGGAGTGGTCACCGGGGCGGGAACACCCCCGACGGAAGGGCATCATCGCAGCTCAAGGCCTTGTTGACAGCCGCCGGACGGGCGTCGTCCGCCCGCTTCGGCGCCACCTCTTCCGCAGTGCGGAACAAAGTTTCGCCCGTGGCGAACAGAGGTGCGGTGGGGTCTTCGGGCCTACTCGCAGGTAACCCGTGCGGGAACGCCGACGGGGGCCCGGCGCACGCGCGCCGGGCCCCCGTCGGGATTCGGATCCGCTCGGATCAGGCCTTGCCGTTGGCCGCGGTCTGCTCCGCGAACCGGACCAGGGTGCGCACCGCGCTCGCGGTGCCGCCCTTCGGGGTGTAGCCGAACGGGGCGCTCTCGTGGAACGCCGGGCCGGCGATGTCCAGGTGCGCCCAGTCGATGCCCTCGGCCACGAACTCCTGGAGGAACAGGCCGGCCACCAGGCCGCCGCCCATCCGCTCGCCCATGTTGGCCAGGTCGGCGATGGTCGAGTCGGTCATGCCCTTCTTGAGCTCGGCCGGCAGCGGCATCGGCCAGGACTGCTCGCCCACCTCGCCCGCGAGGGCGTGCAGGTTGTCGCGCAGCTCGTCGTTGTTGGCCATCACACCGAAGGTGCGGGTGCCCAGGGCCAGCACCATGGCGCCGGTCAGGGTCGCCACGTCGACGATGACGTCCGGGTTCTCCTCGCCGGCCTTGACGATCGCGTCGGCCAGCACCAGGCGGCCCTCGGCGTCCGTGTTCAGCACCTCGACGGTCTTGCCGCCGTACATGCGCAGCACGTCACCCGGGCGGGTGGCGGAGCCGGACGGCATGTTCTCGGCCAGCGCGAGCCAGGCGGTGACGTTGACGGCCAGGCCCAGGCGCTTGGCGGCCACCACGGCGGCGAACACGGCGGCGGCGCCGGCCATGTCGCACTTCATGGTCTCGTTGTGGCCGGCCGGCTTGAGCGAGATGCCGCCCGAGTCGTAGGTGATGCCCTTGCCGACGAAGGCCAGCGAGGCCTTCGCCTTCGGGTGGGTGTAGGCCACCTTCACCAGCCGCGGCGGGTTGGTCGAGCCGTTGCCGACACCCAGCAGGCCGCCGAAGCCGCCCTTGGTCAGCGCCTTCTCGTCCAGGACCTCGACCTTGAGGCCGTGCTCCTTGCCGGCCGCCTGGGCGATCGCGGCGAAGCTCTTCGGGTTCAGGTCGTTCGGCGCGGTGTTGACCAGGTCGCGGGCGCGGTTCATCTCCTCGCCGATCGCGGTGGCCCGCTCCACGGCGGCCTTGGCGTCCTTGTTGCCCTTGCGGGCGGTCAGCAGGACCAGCTCGCCGACCGGCTCCTTGCCGTTGCCGTTGCCCTTGTACGTGCCGAAGGCGTACGAGCCGAGCAGGCCGCCGAGCGCGACCGCCTCGACCTCCTCCGCGGACTCGGCCGGCAGGGCCAGCGCGGCCTTCTTGACGCCGGCCAGGGCGCGGGCGGCGACACCGGCGGCGCGGCGAAGCGCCTCCAGGCCGTAGCCGTCCTCGGCCGCCTCGCCGAGGCCGACCGCGAGCACGAGCGCGGCCTTGAGACCGGCGGGGGAGGCGACCTTGACGGTGTCGCCCTCGGCACCGGTCGCGCCCAGGGTGCCGAGGATCTCGGCCAGCTTGCCCTCGAACGCCTCGTTCACGGCCTCGGCACCGGGGGCCAGCACGATCCCCTTGGGGCCCTTCGCGACACCGACCACCAGGGCGTCCGCGCGCAGCGAGGCGGCGGAGGAGGTGCTCACAGACAATGCAGTCACGTAATGCGTCCTGTTCTTTCGCGGTCCACGGCCGGTCGCGGCGTGACTGCCGCACCGGCGCAGCCCGCCGTCGCAGGCCGTCCGCCGGCGGGCCCTGTGGGTCCGGGCCCCCTGGCGCGCGCGTCCGCCGGAGTGGCCGCGCACACCAGAGGCCCCGGCTCCTCGGTGCGCGCCGGGCGGGCAGGACCTGCCACGGTGCAGGGCTGCGGTGCTTCACGCATGGTAGTCCGCATGGTGGGATCACGCGCCGCCCGGTGTCAGCCGAGCAACGCCAGGGCGAACAGCGTCCCGGTGGCGGCGGTCTCGGCCGTCGCGCCGAGCACGTCCCCGGTGATCCCGCCGAACCGGCGCACACACCGGGTGAGCAGCAGCCGGGCACAGCCGACGCCGAGCACAACGGCCAGCGGGAGGCGTACGGCTGACCATCCGTCGAACAGTCCGGCCGCGGCCACGGCGAGCGCGGCGGCCAGCGTCCCGGTGGCGGCCGCGGCGGGGGCGACGGTGCTCGCCACCATCGCCCCCAGCCCGCCCGGGCGGGCGGCCGGCACCGACCGCAGGCAGCCCCAGGCCAGCGCGCAGCGCGCGGCCACCGCCGAGGCGAGCACCGCGAGGGCGCCGCGCGGCGTCGACTGCCCGAACTGTCCGGCCAGGGCGGCGACCTGGGCGAGCAGGACCAGCAGCAGGGTCAGCACCCCGAACGGGCCGATGTCGGACTGCTTCATGATCCGCAGCGCGTCCTCGGCCGGCTTGCCGCTGCCCAGGCCGTCGGCGACGTCCGCCAGGCCGTCCAGGTGCAGCCCCCGGGTCAGTGCGGCGAGCACCCCCACCGCCGTCACCGCGGCGAGCGGTCCGCCCGCCCGCCAGGCCACCAGGGCGCCGGCCCCGGCCGCGATCGCGCCCAGCACCAGGCCGACCACCGGAGCCGCCGTCATCGCCCGGCCCGCCGCGGCCCGGTCCCACCGCTCGACCCGCACCCGCAGCACCGACAGCGTCCCGAACGCGAACCGCAGCCCTTCACCCCAGGTCGCCCGCTCGCCGCCGTCGGCCATCGCTCCCACTCGCTCCTCCACCGCACCCGAACCGAACCCGAACCGCACCCGAACCGCACCCGCCGCGCACCGGGGCTCGCCCTGACCAGCGGAAGCCCCCCCGACAAGCAGAATCCCCGCGCCCCGGAGTAGGGGCACGGGGAACCGCGCGAAGCGGAAGGCCACGGACCGGGAGCCGACCTCCGACGCCCCCGCCCCCGTGGCAGCCGCTACAGCTTCCTGAGCAGGTCGGCGGCCGACGGCAGCTTCGGCTGCTCCTTCGGCGCCGAGGGCACGAACGGCCGGGGCGCCTCGTCCGCGAGCGCGTCGCCCGCGGCCTGGAGCAGCGGCAGTGCGAGGACCGCGCCGACGCCCTCGCCCAGGGTGATCCCCTGGTCCTGCAACGGCGTCAGGGTCAGCCGGTCGTACGCCTTCGCCTGGGCGGGCTCGCCGCTGGACTGCCCGGCCCGCCACCACTCCGGCGACCGGAAGGCGATCCGCTGTGCGACCAGCGCGCAGGCCGAGGAGACCACGCCGTCCAGCACCACCGGCAGCCGGCGGACGGCGGCCTGGAGCAGGAAGCCGGTGATCGCGGCGAAGTCCGCCCCGCCGGTGGCGCCGAGCAGCGCCAGCTGGTCGCCGAGCACCGGGCGGGCCCGTCGCAGCGAGTCCCGGATGGTGGCGCACTTGACCATCCACACCCGGTCGTCGATGCCCGAGCCGCGTCCGCACACCGCGGCCGCGTCCGTCCCGCACAGCGCGCCGACCAGGACGGCGGCCACCGTGGTGGAGCCGACCCCGAGGTCGCCGAGCAGCACCAGGTCGGTGCCGGCGTCGGCCTCCTCGTCGGCCACGGCCATGCCGGCCCGGAAGGCCCGGACGGTCTCCTCCGGGGTGAGCGCGTCCTCGACGTCGATCCGGCCGGAGCCGCGCCGGATCCGGTGGGCGACCACCTCGTCCGGGAAGTCCGCCGGGTCGGCGTCCACCGCGACGTCGACGACCCGTACGTCGGCGCCGTAGCGCGCGGCCAGCCGGGCCACCGGGGCGCTGCCGTCGAGCACCGCCCGCACCCGGGCCGCGGTGCCGCCGTCGGCGGGCAGTCGGGAGACGCCGAGCGCGGCCACGCCGTGGTCGGCGGCGAACAGCAGCACCTTGGGCGCCGAGACCGGCCGCACCGGGGAGCGCCCCTGTACGGACGACAGCCAGCTGCCCAGCTCCTCGAGCTTGCCCAGGCCGCCGCGCGGTCGGCCGGCTTCCTGCCAGCGTTCCTCGGCGGCCCGTCGGGCGCTGTCGTCGGGGCGCTCGACGAGCGAGGAGAACGTATCGAGATCCACGGTCGTGTCCATCGTCCGGAAGGCTACACGGCGCAGGTGTGCGGGCTCGGCTTGACCGTCAGAACCTGTCCCGCGACCACCAGCAGGACCTGCTCGGAGGCGTCCGCCACGGCCATGTTGAGCCGGCCCAGGGTGTCCCGGAAGCGCCGTCCGGCGGCGGTGGCCGGGACGACGCCCATGCCGACCTCGTTGCTCACCGCGACGGCGGTCCGCCGGGTTCCGGCCCAGGCCGCGGCCAGGGAGGCGCAGCGGCGCTGCACGGCGGCCTCGCCGCCGGCCGCCCAGGCGTCGTCGTCCCAGGCGTCGCACTCGTCCATCACGGCGGTCAGCCACAGTGCCAGGCAGTCGATCAGCACCGGCGCCGGATCCTCGGCGTCGGCGAGTACGGCCTCCAGGTCGCAGGTCTCGGCGGTGCGCCAGCTCGCCGGCCGGCGGTCCCGGTGCAGGGCGACCCGCTGGGCCCACTCGGCGTCGCCGTCCCGGGTGCCGCCGGTGGCCACGTACAGGACGTCCGGGTGCTCGGCGAGCAGCTGCTCGGCACGGGTGGACTTGCCGGAGCGCGCGCCGCCGAGCAGCAGCGTGCGGGGGAGCGGAGGGTGCGTCGCCATGCCGCCCATCCTGCCCGACAGGCATACGGAAGATCGGGCCGGGCAGGCTAACCTGCGCAGCACACAAGGCAGCGTCAGTGGGAGGAGCCGGGCATGGTCTGGACGTGGCGGTACGAGAAGGCGGACGGCAGCGCGGTGGCGTCGACCCTCGGGCAGGAGGAGTTCGCCGGCCAGGGCGACGCCGAGACCTGGATCGGGGAGAGCTGGAAGCAGCTCGCCGAGGAGGGCGTGGACAACGCCGTCCTGCTGGACGACGACCGGGTGATCTACTCGATGAGCCTGCACGAGGGCTGACCGACGCAACTGCCCGTCAGGGGTGGTTACTTCGCACCGATCACGTGCAGCAGCGCGGCGACCTGCCGGTACGGGTCGGTGCGGCCGGCCCGGTCCTCGGCCTCCAGCAGCTGGGCCAGCTGCCGCCCGTCCACCGGCGGGGCGGCGTCGTCGGGCGCGTTGTCGGTGAAGACCCGGACGCCGTACCAGTGCCGGACCGGCACCGAGACCTCGGAGAGGGTGACGGTCAGGTCGGCGAGCCGGTCGGCCCGGGCGGCCAGTCCGAGCCGGTTGTAGTACCGGTCGCTCTCGAAGGCGTGCAGGGCGGCCCGCCAGTCCCCGGCGGCGGCGGGCCGCAGCGCGAGCGCGTCGCCGTTGCGCACCAGCAGCGAGAGCAGCCCGCCCGGCGCCAGCAGCCGGGCCAGCGAGGCGATCATCGGGTCCGGGTCCGGCAGGTACATCAGGACGCCGTGGCAGAGCACCACGTCGAAGCTGCGCGGGCCGAACCAGCGCCCGCACTGGTGGCCGTCGCCGCTGAGCAGCTGCAGTCGGCCGTGCACCTCGGGCGGCTCCTGGGCGAGCGCCCCCTGGGCGACGCCGAGCGCGACCGGGTCGGAGTCGATCCCGGTGACGTAGTGGCCGGCCCGGGCCAGCCGCAGCGCCTGGGTGCCCTGCCCGCAGCCGATGTCCAGGACCCGCTGGGCGGTGCGGCCGGCGAGCTGCTCGGCGAGCTGCCGGGAGACGAGCTCCTGCCGGACGAAGTTGCGCAGTCCGCCGAGCCGGTCCAGCCAGGCCGCGGTGCCGCCGGCGAAGGAGCCGCTGCGGGAGGGCAGCCGACGTTCCTGACCGAGCCGGTCGTGGCCGCCGTCCCCCTGCCCGGGCAGTGCGTAGAGGCCGGGCCCTTCCCAGGAAGGCGGGGCCCAGCCGGAGTCCACCGGTTCGGCGGTCAGGGCTTCTCCCCGCGCCGCACCTGCGGCTTGGGCAGGCGCAGCCGCCGCATCTGGAGGGTGCGCATGATGCCGTAGGCGACCACGCCGCGGGTGTTCTGCCCGGCGAAGCGCTCGCCCAGCTGCTTGCGCAGGCCGAGGCCGAGGCGGACGAAGTCCAGGATCACCAGGACGAAGAACAGCAGGAACAGCAGCGTGGACAGCAGCTGCAGGGCGGGGATCTTGACGATGCTCAGCACCAGGATGACCACGGCGGCCGGCAGGAAGAACTCGGCGAGCGACCAGCGGGAGTCCACGTAGTCGCGGGCGAACTTGCGCACCGGCCCCTTGTCGCGGGCCGGCAGGTGGCGCTCGTCGCCGTCGATCAGCGCCTGGCGCTGCTTCTCGCGCTCGACGCGCATCCGCTCGCGTGCCTGGCGGGAGGCCTCCTTGCGGTCCTTGGGCACCACGACCCGGGTGCGCCGGCTGGCCTCGGCCTCGCTGCGCTTGGGGGTGGGGCGGCCCTTCTTGGCCTGCGGGTGGCGGGCCTGGGGCGTCTCGTCCTCCAGCACGGTGGCGGAGGCGGCGGCATCATCTGAACGGCGTCGGAACACACCCCCAGCGTACGGGGTGCGGCACCGTGACCACGGGTCCCCTCGGACCCAAACGCGTATCGATCCGTTCGGCCGCGTTCCGACCGGGGTTTCCCGGGCTCTTCCCGTAGGGGATCAATCGGATGGAGTATGGGGAGGATGAGAGGCGGATCCACCCGGGGGATGAGGTTCTGCCGCTGGTCGCTGTAGCAGTCTTGTTGCAGGCAGGTGCACTGCGGCGACGGGCTCGCTGCACATACACTCGTCGTGTCTGGTAACGAGATTTAAGACCGCAGGCCGGAGAAGGGGGCACCCGAGGCCCATGAGCGACGGAATCATGAAGCGTATGGGGCTGATCTTCCGCTCCAAGGCGAACAAGGCCTTGGACCGGGCGGAGGATCCCCGTGAGACGCTCGACTACTCCTACCAGAAGCAGCTCGAACTGCTGCAGAAGGTACGGCGTGGCGTCGCGGACGTCGCGACCTCGCGCAAGCGCCTGGAACTCCAGCTGACCCAGCTGCAGCAGCAGTCGGCGAAGTACGAGGACCAGGGCCGCAAGGCGCTCTCCCTCGGCCGCGAGGACCTCGCCCGCGAGGCGCTGACCCGCAAGGCCAACATGCAGTCCCAGATCACCGATCTGGAGACGCAGTACCAGGCCCTGCAGGCTGAGGAGGAGAAGCTCACGCTCGCCTCCCAGCGGCTCCAGGCCAAGGTGGACGCCTTCCGCACCAAGAAGGAGACCATCAAGGCCACCTACACCGCGGCGCAGGCGCAGACCCGCATCGCCGAGTCCTTCTCCGGGATCTCGGAGGAGATGGGCGACGTCGGCCTGGCCATCCAGCGCGCCGAGGACAAGACGGCGCAGATGCAGGCCCGGGCCGGTGCGATCGACGAGCTGCTGGCCTCCGGCGCGCTCGACGACGCCAGCGGTCTCGGCCGCAAGGACGACATCGAGGCCGAGCTGGAGCGGGTGGCCGGCGGTTCCGACGTCGAGCTGGAGCTGGCCCGGATGAAGGCCGAGCTGTCCGGCGGCCCCGCCGCCGGTCCGGCCGCGATCGAGCAGGGCAAGCCGGCCCAGCAGCCGCAGTCGCAGGACTCGCACCCGCAGGACACCCCGCGGATCAACTACAACAAGTGAGCTGGAACCACCCACGAACCAGGAGAAGCGCAGCATGATCATGAGGGTCATGGGTGAGGGGCAGTTCGAGGTGGGCGAGGACCACCTGAGCCTGCTCAACCAGCTCGACGACGAGCTGCTCACCGCGGTGGAGTCGGGCGACGAGGACACCTTCCGCCAGGCCTACGGCAAGCTGCTGGACGCCGTGAAGCAGTACGGCACCCGGCTGCCGGACGACTCGCTGGAGCCGTCCGAGCTGATCCTGCCGAATGCCGAGGCGACCCTCGACGAGGTCCGGTCCCTGCTGCTCTCCGAGGGCGAGGGCGTCATCCCGGGCTTCCCCGAGTACGAGTAGCCGCGCGGCCGCTGCCAGACGAAAGGGCGGGTCCCCTCCGATCGGAGGGGACCCGCCCTTCGCTGTGATTCGCCCCCGCTCGCCTCCGGGGCGCTTGACCCGGTGCCGACGGTCGTCGCTCCGATGCCCCTCGTTCCTCGGGGCCTCCTCGCTCCTCGCTTTCGGCACCGGCGCGCCCCTTCGGCTCGGGGCGGGGATTCGCCCACTCGCCTCCGGGGCGCTCGGACCCGGTGCCGACGGTCGTCGCTCCGATGCCCCTCGTTCCTTGGGGCCTCCTCGCTCCTCGCTTTCGGCACCGGCGCGCCCCTTCGGCTCGGGGCGGGGGCTCGGGGGGGGGGGGGGGGGGGGGGGGGGGGGGGGGGGGGGGGGGAAGCCTTGACCCGGAAAGGAGCGGAAGGGGGGGCGAGCAG
>NZ_JBVHYH010000038.1:70797-79576 GCF_055569135.1 Kitasatospora sp. NPDC029367 | reverse complement strand
AAGCGGGCGTACACGGTGCTCCAGGACCCGTAGCGCTCGGGGACGTCCCGCCAGCCGCTGCCGGTGCGAAAGCGCCACAGCACCCCGTTGAACTGGTCCCGGACCCGCCGCGGCAAGGGCCCGGTGGCCGCCACCGGCACATGCGGTTCGATCAAGGCCCACTCAGCATCCGTCACGTCAAAACGCGCCACGACCCCGAGTTCTACCAGAGACACCAGCCCGGAACTGAGTCACTGCGAGATCCGAACCTTAAACAGCTCCTAGCCGGTCGGGCAGGCGAGAGCCCGGTCGAGCTGCTCCAACAACCGTGCCGTCTCGGCCTTGGAGCACTCGGCGTGCATGACCTTCTGCACCGGCCCGACCGCCGTCTCGCGGGTCATGGGCACTGCACCCACCCTTCCTGAGGAGCAGCACCCTACTCGGCCGCACGAGAGGGAACGTCACACGCGTCGGGCCGGCAGTCGCGGGTCGGCCCCTTGGTAACCGCGCGGATCCGGGCGGCCGCGAAGGCGGCGGCCCGCGCGAGCGGGAGACCGGCCGGCGTGGCGAGCCGCCGGGCGAGCGGCCGGTGGTCGGCCAACGCCCAGAGACAGGCGACGAAGGCGTGGTGGCCGCGCCACACCTCGCCGGTGTCGCCGACCACGGTGATCTCGCCGAGCGATGCGTCGTGGTCGAGCCCGGGGAGGAGCTCGCGGGCCTCGGGGGAGGCGGCCGCGACGAACTCCAGCGGGACGAGCTGCTGCTGCCCGCGCAGCCAGGAGGTGAGGCCGCGACAGAGCGGGCAGGCGGGATCGTGGAGCACGGTGAGCCGCCGCACGGGCGGCGGCTCGTACCCGTGCGCGGTCACGCCACGCCCGGCTTGACGCGGCCCTGCGCCGGGACCGGCGGGCGCGACGCTGCCATGGGCTCGCGCTCCTGGGCGCCCCGGCGGCGGATCCGGTTGAGCACGTAGACGTTGCCGAGGTGCATCGCCCCGAGTACCAGCAGGACGGTGCCGAGCTTGTAGGACAGGGCGTTGAAGATGCCCTGGACGTCGCCCACCTGCTCGTCATTGCGCATCCAGAGCGCGACGAACCCGAGGTTGATCAGGTAGAAGCCGACCACGAGCAGGTGGTTGACCGCGTCGGCGAGCCGGTCGTCCCCGGCGAACACGTCCGCCAGGAAGATCCGGCCGTTCCGGCTGAGCGTGCGGGCCGCCCAGACCGTCACCCCGGTGGCGACCGGCAGATAGACGGCGTAGCTGATGACTGTGTAGTCCACGGGACTACTCCCCTTCGTGTTTCGAACGTGTTCAAAACCTTGCCGAGGAACACTGTAGCGCGATTTTGAACGCGTTCAAGTGAGGCGGGGGGTGATCGCGGACCCTTGCAACGTCGCCGCCGTGCAGGGCGCGACCCTCGTGCCGGCCGTGGGCGTTCTCGCCGACCAGCCCGACAACGCGGCCGCGTTCGCCCGGCGCGGCCTGGGGCGTGCGCTGGAACCCACCGCGACGCGCGGCGAGATCGCCGACGCCATGGCGTCGGTCCTCGGCGACCCGGCCACGCCGACGTGGCGACCGGTCCCGGGTCCGTGCGTCGATGAGCTTCCCGCGTCACGCTTGGTCGGTACGCCGGACACCCACGGACGGAAGGCTGGGCGATGCGGAGACTGATCTACGGCATGAACCTGACCCTGGATGGTTATGTCGCCGCGGCTGGCGACGACATCGGCTGGAGCGGACCGCCGAGCCCCGAGCTCTTCCAGTGGTGGCTCGAACTGGAGCAGGCGTGCGCCCTGTCGCTGTACGGGCGCAAGCTGTGGGAGACGATGAGCTCCTTCTGGCCGACCGGCGACCAGCGGCCCGGCGCCACCCCGGCGGAGATCGAGTTCGCGCGGAACTGGCGGGACACGCCGAAGGTGGTGTTCTCCTCGACGATCGACGAGGTCGGCTGGAACGCCCGCCTGGTCACCGGCGACGCGATCGCGGAGATCACCCGGCTCAAGGCCGAGGACGGCGGCCCGATGAACATCGGCGGCGCAACGCTCGCCGGGGCCGCCATGCGCGCCGGACTGATCGACGAGTACGTGATCGCCACCCATCCGGTCCTGGTGGGCGGCGGCACGCCGTTCTTCACCGCGCTGGACAACTGGGTGAACCTGAACCTGGTGGAGACGCGGACGTTCCCCGGGGGAGTGCTCCTGGCCAGGTACGAGAGGAGGCGCTGAGCAGTTCGAGCACCCGACCGTCGGTTCTCCTCCCGTACGTTGTCTCGGGTGCCGAGCGCAACGGTCTGACGCTCTGTCAACACACCTTTCAGGGGCGGCGGGTAGGGTGCCGGCATGGACGAGTACGCGGTTCCGGTCCTGCCGAGCCGGGACCTGGACGAGACCCAGGAGTTCTACGGCCGGCTCGGCTTCGAGCCCCGGGGCCGCTGGGACGGGCCGGACGGCTACCTGATCGTCGTCCGGGGCATGGTCGAGCTGCACTTCCGTCATGAACCGGGAGTGGACCCGCTGGCCACCGCGGGCAGTTGCTACCTCCAGGTCCGGGACGCGGACGCATGGCACGAGGAGTGGGCGCGGATCGGGGTTCCGGCCGACCCGGCCACCGGCAGCCGGCTGGAGCCGGTGCACGGCACCGACTACCGGATGCGGGAGTTCGCCCTCGTCGACCGCAGCGGCAACCTGCTGCGCGTCGGCAGCCCGGCGGCCGACTGAGACCTGCGGGTCGTCGTTCCACGGGGAGTGTTTCTCGGGCAGATGGAAACGGGACCGGGGGGGGGGGGGGGGGGGGGGTGGGGGGGGGGGGTGGGGGGGGGGGGGGGGGGGGGGGGGGGGGGGGGGGGGGGGGGTGGGGGCATGCTCTCCCCCTCCCCCCTCCCCCCCCCCCCCCCCCCCCCCCCCCCCCCCCCCCCCCCCCCCCCCCCCCCCCCCCCCCCCCCCCCCGGTCCGGGGTGTGGGCCCGAGGTTCGGGTCCGAGGTTCGGGCCCGGGGTGTTGCCGGGGTCAGACGGTGACCTGTTCGGTCCGCTCGGACTGCTCGGTGGTGGCCTGCTCGGCGGCCGGCTGGTCGCCGGTGGCCGGGGTGTTCTCCCGAGGCGTGGGGAGCAGGGCCATGATCACGCCGGAGATCACGATGGTGGCGGCCCAGGCGAGGCCGTACTTGCCGACGGGGGTGTCGGAGAGCGGGCCGGCGAACCAGTCGCACTTGGTGAAGGCGAGCCCGAACAGCAGCGCGAGCACCCAGGAGACCATCGCCTGCCAGCAGAAGCCGCCCGCGTACCAGTAGCGGCTGTTCCGGGTGGTGTCCATCAGCGCGGCGGCGTCGTAGCGCACCGCGCGCGTCCGGCGCCGGAACATGTCCACCGCGTAGACGCCGATCCAGGCCGAGAAGGAGACGGCGAGCAGAATCAGGAAGGTGATGAAGGAGCCCAGGAAGCTCTTCGCGACCAGCATCAGCAGCAGGCCGCCGACCAGCGAGATCACGGCGTTGATGCTGACGGCCAGGGCGCGCGGCAGCTTGACGCCCATGGTCTGTGCGGTGAAGCCGGCCGAGTACATGGAGAGGCTGTTGATCAGCAGCATGCCCACGATCGCGGTCAGCAGGTAGGGCACGGCCAGCCAGGTCGGCAGCAGGTCACCGAGGAAGGAGACCGGGTCGGCGGCCTCGGCCAGACCGGGGGAGGCCACCGCCATCACGGCGCCCATCAGCACCATCGGCACCATGACCAGGCCGGCGCCGGAGACCGTCACGCCGACGATCTTCTTGCCGGAGGCGGAGTGCGGCAGGTAGCGGGCGAAGTCCGGGCCGGTGGGGACCCAGCTGATGCCGCCGGCGGCGATGGTCCCGATGCCGGCGATCATCATCGCGGTGGTGCCCGCGGGCTTGGAGAAGACCTCGCTCCAGTGCATGGTCGCGACGAGGTAGCCCAGCACCAGCACGCTGAACACACCGAAGAGGTACGTGGACCAGGTGTTGCAGACGTTGAGCGCCTTCCGGCCCATGCCGGAGACCAGGAAGGTGCAGGCGACGAACGCGAACAGTGTGATCACGATCAGCGCGGTGTTGCTCTTGACGCCGAAGAGCAGGTCGAGCACGGTCAGCACGGCGTATGCACCGGTGACGGCGTTGATCGTCTCCCAGCCGAACCGGGCGATCCAGAGGATCGCGCCGGGGAAGAGGTTCCCGCGCACCCCGAAGGTGGCCCGGGAGAGGGTCGCACCCGGCGCCCCGCCCCACTTGCCGGAGACCGACAGCACTCCGACCAGGCCGAACGAGACCAGCGCGGCGCACGCGGCGACGATCAGGACCTGCCAGAAGTTCAGCTGGTTCAGCACCACCAGGGCGGCACCCATGGTGAGCAGCAGGACGCTGATGTTCGCCGCGACCCAGGTCGGGAAGAGCTCGCGGACTCTGCCCTGACGCTCGTGGTCGGGGACGGGTTCGATTCCGCGCGTCTCTATCGCGCCGGCGGCGGTGTCGGCGGTGGACGTGTTGTCCATGAGGGGGGCTCCGGGCGTGTGAAGCGGTAGTAAATCGGGCAAATGGAACATTTATGGAACTCTTCGCGCGTAGCGCGGGAGTTGAGTCATCCTACTTTGTTCCGGATGCATCCCGATTGCACTGCCCTGCCGCTCGCCGCCCGGAGCCCTCCGGCGGAGCGCCGCCCCGTGCTGGAGCGCTGCCCCGTGCTGGGGCTGCTCCGTGCTGGAGCGCCGCCGCTCGGTGGCGCGCAGCCCGTCAGGCCGCGGCGCCCGGGGCGATCCGGGGCGGCGTCCAGTCGGCGTGCTTGAGGACGGTCCGCATCATCGCGCCGGGCGGAGTCAGGCGGATCGCGGCGTTGCGCAGGCGGACCGCGAGCGGGTTGGCGAGTTGCTGGCCCATCCGGCCGGCCCGGCGGGCGTCCCGGGCCACGGTCTGGCTGCGCGGGCGGCGGACCGCGTCGTAGCGGGCGAGTGCGCCCTCCACCGTCGGGCTCGCGGCGACCGCGGCGGCGAGGGTCACCGCGTCCTCCAGGGCCTGGCAGGCGCCCTGGCCGAGGTGGGGCGTCATGGCGTGCGCCGCGTCGCCGAGCAGCGCGACCCGGCCCGAGACGTACGAGGACAGGGGGGTGACCAGCGCGTTGACGTCGTGGTGCAGCACCGCCTCCGGCTCGGTCGCCGCCAGCAGCGCGGGGATCGGGTCGTGCCAGCGGGCGAAACGGCGGCGGACCTCGGCCAACGGGTCCCGGTAGCGGACCCCGGCCGGAGCGTTCAGGACGGCATGCCACTCGGCCCGGCCGTCCGGGAAGGCGATGTGGCCGAACTCGGCCCCGTGGCCCCAGGTCAGCTCGAAGTCGGTGGTCAGCCCCGCGACCGGGCGCTCGGTGATCGCCCGCAGGACGGTCGAGCCGCTGTACGCCGGCCCGGGGTGGGCCGGGAAGAGGCGGCGTCGGATCCGGCTGTTGATGCCGTCGGCCGCGACGACGAGGTCGGCCGCGACGGTGCTGCTGCCGTGGCTCACGGTGATCCGGTCGGGGGCGCTGGTGTCGAGGTCGGTCACCTCGGCGCCGATCACCAGGGACTCGACGGGCAGGGCCTCGCGCAGGATCCGGTGCAGGTCCGCCCGGGGGATGCCGACGATCGGTGCGCCCAGCTCGCGCTCCAGTGCCGCGCCGTCCATCGCGGCGAGGCGGCGGCCGTCCGGGGTGCGGGTGCCGCCGGTGTACTGCCGCCGGGACGCCGCCTCGATCGCCTCCGCCACCCCGAGCGTCGCGAGTGCCCGCATTCCGTTGGCCGCCAGGGAGATCCCGGCGCCGGCGTCGTCCAGGACGGCCGCCCGCTCGATCACGGTCACCTGCCACCCCGCCAGTCGGAGCCCGATCGCGGCGGCCAGTCCGCCGATCCCGCCCCCGACCACCACCGCGCTGTTGCCGCTGCTCATGCCCGGTCCTTCCCCTGTCGCCGTGCTGCCTTCTACAGCTGTAGAAGGAGCGTACTACGGGCTTACGGGGGGCGGTGGAGGGGTGGGGTCGGGCTGGTGGGCGGGCGCTCGGGGTGGGTGCCGGGGGCGGGGCGCCGCTCCGGCGGGAGGTGTCGGCCCGGTAGAAAGGGGGGATGCGGCGAGATCGGGACCAGGGCCAGGGCCAGGGGCGGGACCAGGGAAAGGGGCAGGATCAGGGGCAGGAGCGGGGCGCGGGCGCTGTCGCTGTCGCGAGGCCGGACCGGCGGACCGTGCTGGCGGACGCGGCGATCGGCGTGCTCGCGGACGCGGGCGTGCGGGGGCTGACCCACCGGGCGGTGGACGCGGCAGCCGGGCTGCCGGTCGGCACCACCTCGGCGTATCTGCGGACCAGGCAGGCGCTGCTGACCGCGCTGGTGCGACGGCTGGTCGAGCTGGACCAGCGTGAACTGCAGGCCCTGGGGGAGCGGGCGGTGCTCCGATCGGCGGACGAACTGGTGGAGAGCATCCGGGAGTTGATGCGACGCCGACTGACCGGTGAGGGGCGGCGACGCTCGCTCGCCCGGTACGCCTGTGCGGTGGAGAGCGTACGCGACCCCGAGCTGCGGGAGATCCTCGTGCCGCGGGAGAACGCGGGGCGGGCCGTCGTCCGGGCCTTCCTGGCTGATCAGGGTGTCGCCGACCCGGACGGGCGGACCGCCACGCTGCTGGCCTGCATCGACGGGCTGGTCTTCGACCGCCTGGTCGGTGGCGGTGAGACCGGGCCCGACGAACTCCAGGGTCTGGTGACGGCCGCCCTCCGCGGGGCGACGGGCGGTTAGCGCGGCCGGGGTGGCGGCCGGGCGGGTGGCCAGGACGGTGAGCATTGTTCTCTCGCAGCCGATCGCCGAATAGCGGTCGAGACCCGGGCCGGGGGTGACGCCGGAAGCCCACGGCCCGGTCGGCGGTCGCCGTTCATCCGTCGGGTGTGGATGAACTGCCGTCAGGTCAATCAACCGTCAAGTTGGTTTATTCACAGAATGTTCCGGGGGAGAGCGACAGGAAGTCAGGGACAATTCCGCCGCCACGAGGTCTTCACAGGGAGATCTCAGACTGACAGGCTGGGGCCGCCCTTTCAGTACGGAGGAGGTTCCTTGTCCCGCATATCCACGTTGGCCGGAGCGGTCACCTGCGCGCTCGCCCTTGTCACCGGAACCGCTGTGGCCGCGTCGGCCGCGCCGATCGACCAGGCCCCGGGTGCGGCGGCCGCCGAAGCGAAGGTCGACCCCGTCGACTGGAAGCCCTGTAACCCCGACCCGACCAAGCCGGATCCGGGCGGCTTCGACTGTGCCGTCTACCCCGTGCCGCTGGACTACGACGACCCGTCGGGCCAGAAGGTCGGCATCGCCATGATGCGGCACCGCGCCAGCGACCCGGCCAAGCGGATCGGTTCGCTGTTCCTCAACCCGGGCGGCCCCGGCGGCAGCGGCTACATGTGGGCGACCACCACCCGCTTCGGCGCCGAGGTGCAGGCCAAGTTCGACCTGGTCGGTTTCGACCCGCGCGGGGTGGCCCGGAGCAACCCGCTCAAGTGCTTCAAGACCCAGGAAGAGGCCGACGCGGTCAACAACCGCATGGTGGGCGTGCCCGTCACCAAGGCCGAGGTCGACGAGACGCTGGACGCCGACCAGGACTACACCGACGCCTGCAGCAAGAACGCCGGCCCGCTGATCGAGCACATGTCGACCATCAACGTGGTCCGCGACCTCGACCGGATGCGTCGCGCCGTCGGTGACTCCCAGCTGACCTTCGCCGGGTTCTCCTACGGCACCCTGATCGGTTCCACCTACGCCGCCATGTACCCGAACAAGGTGCGTGCGGTCATCGTCGACGGCAACGTCGACCCCAACCTTCGCCTGCACAACGGCCTGGAGTACGACCGCCAGCGGGCGGGCGGCTTCGAGATCGCCCTGGACGAGTTCCTCAAGCGCTGCCAGGCCGCCGGCGCCCCGCGCTGTGCCTTCGGCGACGGCGACACCCGCGCCAAGTTCGACGCGCTCCGCGACCACCTGCGGACCAGCCCGATCACGCTGTCGAACGGCTCCCAGGTGACGCTGAGCAGCTTCACCAGCGAGGTGGCCAGCGCGCTGTACTCGCAGGCCAAGCTGGCTCCGCTGGCGAAGTCGCTGCAGGCCACCTACCAGGTGATGCAGAAGCCGGCCGCGGCCGCCCTGCTGGCGCCGAAGGCGAACGTCTCCGACGACGAGGCCAACCAGCTCACGGTGAACGTCCCGCGGGCGCTGCGCGAGGCCCCGGCCGACTCCGAGTACGCCGGTGACGACTCCTACATGGGCGTCAACTGCCAGGACAAGCCGTACCCGTCGAACGACCGGGTGTTCGCCAACGTCGCCCGCGCGTGGGAGAAGGAGTCGCCGACCTTCGGCCGCTACCAGGCCTTCGACGCCCCGGCGTGCGCGAGCTGGCCGGCCCCGGCCCGGGACGCCGAGCGCTTCACCGGCCCCTGGAACAAGAAGACCTCCAACACGGTGATGGTGGTCGGCAACCTCTATGACCCGGCCACCCAGTACAAGTTCGCCCAGCGGATGCAGCAGGAGCTGGGCAACGCCGTGCTGGTCAGCGTGGACTCCATCGAGCACTGCGCCGTCGGCCGTAGCAAGGCGCTGAACGCGCTGGTCACCCGTTACCTGGTGGACGGCACCGCGCCGCAGCCGGGCCAGCTGCTCAAGCCGGACGCCGAGATCTTCCCGGCGGCCTGAGGGATCTCCTCTCGAACGACCGGCCGTTGAGGCCGGGGCTGGGGGGGGGGGGGGGGGGGGGGGGGGGGGGGGGGGGCGAGGGGGGGGGGGGGGGGGGGGGGGAA
>NZ_JBVHYH010000038.1:35023-70787 GCF_055569135.1 Kitasatospora sp. NPDC029367 | reverse complement strand
CACGCGCGGACGAGCGAATAAGAAAAGACGCGGCGCTTTTTTTGGGTGTGGGGGGGGTCCCCCCGGAACTCCTTGTTTGTGGGGGTTGGGGTTGTCGCCCCCCCCCCCCCCTCCCCCCACCACAGTCGTGTGCGGCGGCCCGGACTCCGGGGCGGGCGGAGGCAGCGCAGGGTGCGGAGGGCGGGGAGCGCGCGGAGATTGTGGAGAACGCGGCAGAAGATCGTCATCGAACCTCCCGGTGGAGCGGATTCCAGCGACTTGCGGTGGACCGTAGTCGATGCCACTGACAATCGGCACCTGATTTATCGGTGCGGCAGCCCGCTTCCAGGGCACAGGAAATGACGTACAGTCACATTAATTCGTAAATGAATTCACAAAGCCGAATACGGCTGTTAGCGTGCCGCTCGCCATACTCTCTCGAACCCGAGAAAGCGGGGGAAGCGCATGCGAAACGAATTCTCCGGCCGGTCCGCTCCTGAGCCGCGGCTCGCGCGGGGCGCCGAAGCGAGCTGCACTGAGCCGAGTTGCGTGAGCCGAGCGGCGCCGGGTTGGGCAGAGCGGGGCCGGGCCGCGGGGGCGTTGGTACCGCCCGCCGCACCCCGGCCCGTAGTCCCCCCGTAGCCTCGGCCCGCCGCTGCTAGGCGGCCTGCTCCGCCTCCTCCTCGAGGATCCGTCCGTCGTGGAGTTCGATGACCCGGTCGGCGAGGTTCATCAGCGTCGGGTCGTGGGTGGCGACCAGGACGGTGACGCCCTCGCTCCGGACCACGGCGCGCAGCAGCTCCATGATCGAGCGGCCGGTCTCCGAGTCCAGCTGGCCGGTGGGCTCGTCGGCGATGATCAGGCCAGGGTCGTTGGCCAGCGCGCGGGCGATCGCGACGCGCTGCTGCTGGCCGCCGGAGAGCTCGCCGGGCCGCTGGTTGGCGTGGTCGGCGAGGCCGACCAGGGCGAGCAGGGTGTGCGCGCGCTCCTCGCGCTCGGCCGGCGGGACCTTGCGCAGTCGCATCGGCACGCCGACGTTCTCGGCGGCGGTGAGCATCGGGATCAGTCCGAAGGACTGGAAGACGAATCCGATCCGCTCCCGCCGCAGGGCGAGCCGGCCGTCCTCGTCCAGGCCGCCGAGGTCGGTGCCGTCCAGGACGATGCTGCCACTGGTCGGTGCGTCCAGGCCGCCGACCAGGTTGAGCAGGGTGGTCTTGCCGGATCCGGAGCGGCCCTTGAGTGCGGTGAGTTCACCGCGCTCGATGGAGAAGTCGATGCCGCGCAGGGCGTGGACGGTCCGCTCCCCGCTGCCGAAGCTGCGCCGCAGATCGGACACGGCCACCATCGGGCCGGTGGCCGTCAAGGTGGTGTCGGCGGCCTGGTCTTGCGTCATGCGGCGTCCCCCTGGGGTGGTGACTACCCGGTTCTGTTCGGGTCAACGGGTGAGGTGGTTTCGTGGGTTCAACCTCCCGAGCAGAGAATTCGAAAAAGAGAAGTTCCCTGGTCAGAAGGAGGTCGGCGAACCTGAGGTCATGAAGTGTGCATGGCATTTCATCGGCTTCTCCCCGCTGGGGATGTCACCAATAGAAAGAATTTGCTCATTGCTTACTTGATTCGCGCAAGTCCCTTCCGTTCCCGGATCAGATCTGACAGCATCGTCCGCTATCCGGCGACCGATGCCGGTGATCACTGCGCCGGTACGCCCGTGGGGTGCCCGTCCGTGACCGACGAGGGTCCGGAACGGATCGACGGGTGGGGGCTGGACCGCGACCGGGTCTGAGACCGGGGGAGGAACTTGATGCTCGGCTTCGTCGTGCGCAGAGTGCGCGGGCGACTGCCGCTGGCTGCTGCCGTCCTGCTGACGGTACTGATCACCACGGCGGTACTGACCGCTCTGGTGACCTTCAACAGCAGTGTCGGCCAGGCCGGCCTGCGGCAGGCGCTCCAGGGACCGGGCCATGCCCGGACCGCTGTGGTGGTGACCGCGGAACACGGCTCCGACCAGCGGCAGAAGGACGAGGAGGCGCTCGCCTCCTACCGGCAGAAGCTCTTCGGGGATCTACCGGTCCACACCGACAGCCTGCTGCGCAGCCGTTCCTTCGGCCTGTCGGGTGCTGACGCCCCGGCGGCCGGGACCGGTGCGGCCCCTGGCGCTCCGGCGGGCGGTCAGTCCAGCACGGACAAGGTCGACCTGACGGTCCTCGCGGATCTCGACCGCTCCCGGGTGAGCCTGGTCGCCGGTGCCTGGCCGGGTGCCGTCACCGGTCCGGTCCGCTCCGCGGCCCCGCAGGTCGCCGTGCCGCAGACCATGCTGGCCCGGCTCGGCCTGACCGCCCAGGCGCTGCCCGTGGACGTCCCGCTCACCGACCGGCTCGACGGCACGGCGCTGACCGTCCGGGTGACCGGCGTCTACCGGGCCGCCGACCCGTTCGCCGCGTACTGGCGCATCGACCCGGTCGGCGGCCACGAGGTCGAGACCGGCGGATTCACCACCTACGGCCCGATGATGGTCGACCGGAGCGCCTTCGCAGCCGGCGCCCTGCCGCAGAGCAGCCGCGGCTGGCTGCTCGACGCCGACTTCGCGGGCGTCGACCAGGACACGGCCGAGGCCATCGGCGACCGGGTCCAGCCGCTGGCCGACGACCTGCGGAAGACCTCCGGTCTCGCCGCCACCACCGAACTCCCCGATCTGGTGCGCGAGTTGTCGGCCAGTCTGATGGTCGCCCGGTCCACCCTGCTGATCGGCGCACTGCAACTCGCCGTGCTCGCCGCCGCGGCCCTGCTGCTGGTGGTCCGGCTGATCTCGGCCCGCCAGGAGCGGGAGAACGAACTGCTCGCCGCCCGCGGTGCCTCCGGCGCCCGGCTCGGCGGTTTCACCGCCCTGGAGGCGGTGCTGCTCGCCCTCCCGGCCGCGGTGTTCGCGCCCCTGCTCACCCCGTTCCTGGTCCGCGTCCTGGCCGGCCTCGGCCGCGCCCACCAGGTCGCCCTGGACACCCGGTTGAGCTGGATGCTCTGGCCGGTGGCCGTGGCCTGCGCCCTGCTGTGCATCGCGCTGGCCAGCGCGCCCGGCCTGCTGCGCGGAGCCGGTGCCGCGCTGCGCCGCAAGGCCGGCCGTCGCCAGGCGGTGGTCTCCGGCATCGTCCGCAACGGCGGGGACCTCGCGGTGCTCGCCCTGGCCGTGCTCGCCTACCAGCAACTCGACCAGTACGGCGGCGGACTGTCCGCCGACTCCTCCGGCCGGCTCGGCGTCGACCCGCTGCTGGTCGCCACCCCCACACTGGCGCTGTGTGCGGGGACGTTGGTGGTGCTGCGGCTGCTGCCGCTGGTCGCCCGGCTGGGTGCCCGGGTCGCCGCCCGGGGCAGCGGCCTCGGCCCGGCCATGGTCGGCTGGCAGCTGTCCCGTCAGCCCGCCCGGGCCAACGGGCCGGTGCTGCTGCTGGTGATGGCCGTGGCCACCGGCGTGCTCGCCCTCGGCCAGCACGCCACCTGGACCGCCTCCCAGCGCGACCAGGCCGCCTTCGGTACGGCCGGCGGCCTGCGCATCTCCGGCGCGCACACCGCGCTGATGGGCCAGGGCGGACGCTACGGCGCACTGCCCGGCGGCGACCGGCTCATCCCGGTCTACCACGAGCAGCAGCCGCTCCAGAACGGCACGGGCCAGCTGCTCGCCCTGGACACGGCCGCCGTCGCCGACCGCGTCCCGATCCGCGCCGACCTGCTCAACGGGGCCGACCGGGCGGCGGTGTTCGGCCCGCTCGCCCAGCCGGCGCCGACCGGCGTCAAGGGCGGGGTCCCGCTCCCCGGCCGCCCGCTGCGGATCGACGCGGACCTGTCCATCCGGCAGACGGTCGACAACACGGGCATGTACACCGGCCGGTACCCGATGGCCCCCTCCCCGCCGGAGGTGACGCTGCTGCTGCGGGACCGCAGCGGCTACGTCCACAAGGCCCCGTTCGTCGGCCTCCCGGTGAGCGGCCAGCAGCACGCCTCGGCCCCGCTGACCACGCTGGTCGACGCGCCGATGGGCTCCGTCGCCGCGCCGCTGACCCTGGTCGGGGCGACCGTCTCCTACAGCGACCGGGCCGAGGGCGAGGTGACCGTCGGCCGGCTGGCCGTCTCGGACAGCGCCGACGGCCCCGCGACCGAGGTCCCGGTGCCGGCCGGCCTCTCCTGGCAGGGGGACCTGGTCGACGGTCCGGCGCTCAGGAGCGGGGAGGCCCCGTTCGTCACCGTCGCGCCCGAACCCGCTGACGCCGGGCGGCTGTTCACCGCCGCCTACCGCTTCGCGAAGGGCACCGGCCTCTCCCTGCGGGCCGCTCTCGGCATCGCCGGGGCGGACGCTCCGACGACCGTGTCCGGAGTCGCCACCAAGGACTACCTGAAACTCATCGGCGGCTCCGCCGGCGACGTCGTCCGGGTGCCGTTCGCCGGGGGCGTCGTCCCGGTCAAGATCACCAAGGCGATCGAGGCCGTGCCGGTCGGCGGCCGCAGCGCGCTGGTCGTCGACCTCGACACCGTGGCGCGGCTACTGGCCGCGCAGGGCCGGGCGCTGCCCAGCCACGCCGAGTGGTGGCTGCCGGCCACCGGGCCCGGCGACCGCGCTCCGGCCGAACTGGCCGCCGCGCTGCGGGCCGCCCCGGGCACCCAGGACGTCCAGCTCTACGACGAGGTCACCGAGGGAATGCTCAGCGACCCGGTGGGCGCCGCCCCGCAGAACGCGCTGATGGCCATCGCGCTCGTCACCGCCCTGCTCGCCGCGATCGGCTTCGTCGCCGCCGTGGCCGGCTCCGCCCACGAGCGCGCCCGGGACTCCGCGCTGCTGCTCGCCCTGGGCGCGCCGCGCAAGCAGGTCACCCGTACCGTCGCGGCCGAACAGGCGCTGCTGGTCGGGCTCGGCGGGACGGTCGGGCTCGCCCTCGGCGCCCTGCTGGTCCACCTGATCGTCCCGTTCGTCGTCCTGACACCCGCCGCCCACCGCCCCTTGCCCGAGGCCCTGATCGACCTGCCCGTCGGCCAGGCCCTGCTGTTCGCGGCCGCGATCGCCGTCGCCCCGCTGCTGTCGGCCTTCCTGATCGGACGCCGCCGTCGAGACGTGGCCAACCGGCTGCGCCACGTGGAGGAGATGTGACCACCCAGGCCGGCACCAGCGTGCCCGTCCCCGACACCGCCCACCGCCCCGCGCGCTGGGTCCCCACCAGGCTGCGGGCGAACCCGCTGGCCGCGCTGCTCATGGCAGTGCTCGCATTCGTCACCGTCTTCCTGGCGGCGGCCTTCCCGCGGATCGCGGACCGGGGCGCGGACGCGGCGCTGCACGACTTCGTCGGCCAGAAGGGCCTCAACGCGACCAGCCTGCAGGTCACCTCCCGGACGCAGGGCGACGACAACGCCGTCGTGCTCGACCGGGTGCAGCGGCAGCTGACCGGCACGGTCGGCCGACAGCTGACGCTGGCCCAGGCGGGCCAGGCCCACGGCACCCGCGCCCTCAGCGGGCGCACCATGCGCAATCGGGAGTACGTCCGGCTCTCGGACAGCACCGACCCCGAGCTCGGGCTGTTCTACCTCCAGGACCTGGCCGACCGGGCCACCCTCACCGACGGCACCTGGCCGACTCCCGGCACTCGCGACGGTCCGCTGCCCATCGTGCTGAGCAGGACGGCCGCCGACACCATCCACATCAAGCTCGGTGACGTCATCGACAACGGCGTGGACGGACCGGGCGCCCAGCGGACCACCGTGGTGGTCGGCTTCTACCGGATCAACGACCCCCAGGACCCGTTCTGGGACAACCTCGGCTGCCCGGCCCGGGCCTGCCTCAAGCCGGTGCCCGAGCACGAGCACTGGGCGACCAGCGGGTTCGTCGACGGCGGTAGCCTGCCCGCGCTGGCCCGCTGGGGCGCGGGCGCCGAGAACTTCTGGCGGCTGCCCGTCGACCCCGCCTCGCTGCGCGCCGACCAGCTCGGCCGGACCAGGACCGCGGTCAGCTCCTTCCTGACCGGGCCCGGTGCCACGGCCCTGTCCAGGGCCACCCTGCGCGGCGACCTGCGGACCGGCTCCAGCCTCCCCGACATCCTGAGCCGGGCGGACGACCGCTACCGGGCGTCGTTGCCGCTCAGCACGATCGGTCCGGCCGGTGTCGCGGGTGTCGCGATCGTGGTGCTGTTCCTCGCGGCAGCGCTGACCACCGACCGGCGCGGCGCGGAGATCCGGTTGCTGCGGGCCCGCGGTGGCTCGCGGACCGGGGTGTTGGGGCGGTTGGTGGGTGAGGGCGCGGTGACGGTGCTGCCGGCCGCGGTGGCCGGTGCGGCGCTGGCGGTGGTGCTGCTGCCGACGCCGCGCTGGGAGGGCGCGGTGCTGGCGGCGGCGGTGGCGGCGCTGATCGCGTTGCTGGCCTTCCCGGCGCGCGCGGCGCTGTTGTGGTCGCGTGGGCGGGGGGCCGGTGGTCGGCGTCGGCTGGTGGGTGAGCTGGCGGTGCTGGCGGTCACCGTGGCGGCCGTGGCCGAGGTGAGGCGCCGGGGTGTGGGCACGGGTGGCGGGTTGGACCCGCTGCTGGTGGCCGCGCCGCTGCTGCTCGCGGTGACGGGTGGGCTGGTGCTGGCGCGGATCGAGCCGGTGGTGGTCGGGCGGTTGGCGGCGCTGGCCGGGCGGGGCCGTGGTCTGATCGCGTTCCTGGGCCTGGCCCGGGCGGCCCGGGACAGCACGGGGCGGCGCCGGCCCTCCGTGCTGCCGCTGCTCGCCCTGCTGATCGCCGTGACCACCACCGGTTTCGGTGCAACCGTGCTGGACACCGTCGACCACGTCCGCACCCGGGCCGCACGGATCGCCACCGGCGGGGACATCAGCGTCTCGCTGCCCGACTACGCGACCCTCGGCGAGTCCTTCACCAAGGTCGCCGACGCCCTGCCCGGCGTCCACGCCTCCACCGCGGTCTGGGTCGAGCCCAAGGCCCGCTTCGTCGGCGCCGACCAGGACTACACCGAGGCGTACCTGGTGCTGGTGGAGCCGGCGGCCTACGCCGAGATCTCCCGCACGGTCGGGGTCGGCGAGTTCGATGCGGCGAAGCTGGCCGGGACCTCGGGCGGCCGGGACACCCCGGTGCCCGCCCTGGTCAGCCGCGACCTGACCAAGCGCCTGGCGGCCGGGCCGGCCCGGGTGCGCACGCCCAACGGCAACGACCTGCACCTGAGCGTCGCCGCGACCGTCGCCGCGACCCCGGCCCTGCCCGACCCGGGCAAGCCCTTCGTCGTGGTTCCGGCCGGTCCCGCCTGGGAGCGCCTGCCGGACGCGAAGCGGGTGAACAAGTGGTTCGCCGTCGGGGACATCGACCCCGAGCAGGTCAGGTCGGCCCTGCGGGACAACGGCGGTGCCCAGCCGACGGGTCTGGCCAAGCTGGTCGCGGACGACGCCGCGGCCGCCGGCAAGGGAACCCACGGCCTGCCCGTGGGGTACACGGTGCACAGCAGCGCGGAGACGGTCACCGCACTCGCCGACGATCCGTTGCAGCACGCCGCCGAGCGGCTGTTCTGGTACGCGGCCGCCGCCGGAGCCGGCTACGCCCTGCTCGCCGTGCTGCTGACGCTGTTCCGCGCCGCACCCGACCGCACCGCCGTCCTCGCCCGGCTGCGCACCATGGGCCTGCGGCCCCGCCAGGGCCTGGCGCTGATCATCACCGAGGCACTGCCGCAGACCCTCGCGGCCGCCGTCGGCGGCGGCCTGGTCGCCCTCGCGGCCGTCGCCCTGCTCGGCGGCGCCTTCGACATCTCCACCCTGGTCGGCGCCAAGGTCGGTGAGGTCATCACCCCCGTCCTCCTGCCGGTCCTGCTGCCCACCGCGGGACTGGCCCTGCTGGTCGGCCTCGGCATCGTCCTGGAGACCCTCGTCGCCGGTCGACGCCAGATCGCCACCGAACTCCGAGCGGGGGAACAGTCATGACACCGCGACGGGCACCGGCCGGGGCCGCCGCCGTGGGAACGGCCTGCACCGGACCGGCCACCGGAACCGGACCGACCGGACGGGCCGCACAGACCGGCCGGGCCGCACAGACTGACCGCACCGACCGGACCTACCGGACCGTCGAGACAGGAGAGCAGCCGTGAAGAGCACTTCCCAGGAGCGGCCGGCGGTCGAGGCTCCCAGCCTGCAGGAGCTCCGGCAGCGGGCCCTGGCCGCCGCCTCGCCCAAGGCCTACGGAGCGGGCGCGGCCATCGTCTGCGACCGGCTGGTCCGGATCTTCAGCGCCGAGGGGATCGAGGTCCAGGCCCTGCAGGGTCTGGAGCTGACCATCCAGCAGGGTGACCTGGTCGCCCTGGTCGGCGCCTCCGGCAGCGGCAAGTCGACCCTGCTGACCATCCTCGCCGGCCTCGACGTGCCGACCGCGGGCACCGCCACCGTCGCGGGCTGCGACCTGCTGGAGATGGCCGCCAAGGAACGGCTGCGCTACCGCCGAGAGGTGGTCGGCTTCATCTGGCAGCAGACCGCGCGCAACCTGCTGCCGTTCCTGACCGCCGCCGAGAACGTCGCGCTGCCGATGCAGCTGCGCGGCCGACGGAGCGGGGCGAGCGGCTCGAAGCAGCAGGCCGCCCGGGTGGCCGAGCTGCTGGAGGCCCTGGAGATCGGGGACCTCGCCCACCGGCGCCCCAACGAGCTCTCCGGCGGTCAGCAACAGCGGGTCGCGATCGCGGTGGCGATGGCCAACAACCCGCCGGTGCTGCTCGCCGACGAGCCGACCGGTGAGCTGGACTCCGAGACCGCGGGGGTGATCTTCGAGTCCTTCCGCACCGTCAACCGGGAGCTCGGCACCACCGTCGTGATCGTCACCCACGACCCGATGGTCGCGGGCGAGGTCCGTCGCACGGTGGCCATCCGGGACGGGCGGACCAGCAGCGAGGTGCTGCGCCGCACCGTGACGGACGAGCACGGTGAGGAGTCGGTCAGCGAGCGCGAGTACGTGATGCTCGACCGCGCCGGACGGGTTCAGCTGCCCGTCAAGTTCCTGGAGTCGCTCGGTATGGAGCACCGGGTGGCGGTCGACCTCGCGGCCGACCACATCGAGGTCCGTCCGGACGACCTCGCGGGGAGCTGAGATCGGGGGAGCTGAGATCGCGGGAGCCGAGGGGCGGTTCCTCAGCCGTCGCCGCCCGTCCGCTGGAAGAGGCCGCTGCCCTCGGCCTCCTGTCGGAGGTCGGGCGGCGCGGTTCCGCCGGTGCGCTCCCCCCGGGAGGGGGCGGTGCAGCGGGCGAAGAGGAACAGGGCACCGGCCGCCGCGGCGAGGATGCCGAGCGCGGTCAGGACGCGTAGCCAGGTCAAGGGGTGCCTCCTGGGGGCGGTGCGAGGGAGCGCCGCCGGGGTGTATCGGCAGCTCGGCCCGCACGGTCGAGCGCCCACGGTGGGGGTTCTTCCCGTCGACTGGTGCGCAACAGGTGGCCTACGCGGGCGCTCGAAGCACCGGAGGGGCGCGTCACATGGCGTCGCGCGCCCCCGTGGCGGTGGTGACGGCCCGACCGGTCCGCTCCTCGGCCAGCGCGCGCAGGGCCGGCAGGTCGGGCTTGCCCAGCCCGGTCAGCGGGATCGCCGGCAGGAGCAGGACGGTGTCCGGGACGCACCGGGCGTCCCCGCGCTCCCGGGCCCACTGGCGCAGCTGGTCCGCCGTCACCCGGGCGTGCGGAGCCACCGCGACGGCGGCGTGGACGCGCTCCAGGCGGTCCGGGTCGGTGCTGGTGAACATCACCGCCTCGCGCACGTCCGGATGGCTGCGCAGCGGCTCCTCGACCTGATGAGGGAACACATTGTGCCCCTCGACAATCGCTATCGCGTCCCGTCGGCCCGACACCGTCAGATAGCCCGCCGCGTCCAGGCTGCCCAGGTCCCCGGTGTGCAGCCAGCCCTCCCGCAGCACCCGCGCGGTCAGCTCCGGGTCCCGCCAGTAACCGGCCATCGCGGTCGGGGTACGGACGCAGATCTCCCCGGTCCGGCCCGGCGGCAGCGGCGCACCCTCCTCGTCCAGGATCCGCACCCCGGTGTCCGGGTACGGGCGCCCCGCGGTCGTCAACAGCCGTGGGTCCAGGTGCTCGTCCGGGCTCAGCCGGGAGACCGGCCCGCACTCCGTCAGGCTGTACGTCTGGTGCAGCACCCGGCCCAGCCGCCGGGTCGCCTCCGCCAGCCGGCGCGGCGAGGGCGGACAGCCCGTGTACCCGACCCGGCGCAGGCTGCCGGTGTCCGTCCCGGCCAGCAGCGGGTCGTCCAGCAGCCGGTAGAGCAGGTGCGGCGGCAGGTACACCCGGGACACCCGGTGCCGCTCCACGGCCGTGAGCACCTCCTCGGCCGCGAAACCCTCCTGCAGCACCACCGCGCCCCCGGCGGCCAGGGCGAGGTCCGCACTCGTGCCGCCGCCGTGCGCCAGCGGGGTGCAGAGCAGGAAGGACGCCCCGGACAACAGCGCGGGCCGGGGCGGACGGGCGAAGCGGCGCAGCACGCCCTTCGGCCGGCCGGTGGTACCACTGGTGAACCGGATCGCCATCACGTCCTCGGGGCGGCAGCGCGGCTCCAACGGGGCGGCGGAGCAGGCCGCGGCGAGCTCCGCGAGGTCCGTGCCGAAGGCCGTCGGGCCGAGGGCGAACACCCCCGCGGCGGGCAGCGCCCGCGCCACCGCCCCGGCCGCCGCGGCGTACCGGAGGGGGTCGAAGACCAGTGCCGCGGTCTCGGCGAACCCGGCCAGCGCCACCAGTTCGGAGACCGGGAGGTCCGGGCCGGGCATCGCCACCCGGCAGCCCAGCAGGTTGGCCGCCAGCCGGACCAGCACCGCCTCCGGGGTGTTCCCGGCGAGCACGGTGACGCCGTCCCCGGGCCCGAGCCCGGCCCGGTCCAGGGCGCGGGCCGTCCGGAACACCGAGTCCAGGCAGTCCCGGGCGGTCAGCGCCGTGGTGCCGCAGGACAGGGCCGTCCGGCCCGGATCCCGCGCCAGTCCGTCCAGCACCAGCCCGGTGTACGTCCCGCCGGCCTCTGTCATGCCCACCCTTCCCGTGTCTGACGAGGCGTCAGTCTAGGGTGCGGCGGCACCACGGGTGCCGTGCGGGTGGGGCCCGCTCCTGGCGTCGGCGTCGGCGTCGTGCCGGGACGGGCGCCCGGCTTGTTAGGGTCGGCGGTCGATCGGATGGGGAACGGGGAGCGGTGGACAGCGGCGAGGCGGGGACGGCGGAGATGACGGCGGCGGAGATCACGGCGACGGCGCTGCTGGCGCCGCGTGGGGTGCTCGACCTGCGGGGCGAGGCCGGGGCGCGGTTCGTCGTGGGGTACCCGGCCGGGGCCGTGGTGGTGGTGTCGGGCCTGCCGGGAGCCGGCAAGAGCACGCTGCTGCGCCGCTGGGCGGCCGGCGGCGAGGCCGCGACGGTGGACCCGCGGACGGTGCACGAGGCCTGCGAGGCGGTGATGCCCGCGCGCCTGCCGTACGCGGTCTACCGGCCGTGGGCGCGACTGGAGCACTTCCGGCTGCTGCGGAGCTCGGTGCGGCGCGGCGGACCGCTGCTGGTGCACGACTGCGGCAGCCGCGCCTGGATGCGACGTTGGCTCGCCCGGGAGGCCGGCCGGCAGGGCCGCGAACTGCACCTGGTGCTGCTCGACGTCGGCGCCGCCACCGCCCTCGACGGCCAGCGGGCGCGCGGACGGCACGCCTCCGCCCGGGTGTTCGCCCGGCACCACCGGGGCCTGGCCCGGCTGTCGGCGGAGTTCACCCGGTACGCCCGGTCCGGCGGACCACCGCCGACCCCGGAGGCGGCCTCCGTACTGCTGCTGGACGCCGTCTCCCGGCCGAGGGCGGCGGCGGTGGCCTTCGGGGCGGTGCGCTGAGGATCAGTCGCGGGCCACGGGGTGGAGCCCGAGGGGGCGCAGGAGGTCGGCGCCCACCCTCACCGCGACCCAGCACTGCCGGCTGCGGCCACCAGCCCGAACGGCGCCGAGTCGACCTCCTCCCAGAGCCCGGCGGCATAGCTGACTCGGGCCGGCGGCGGGCTCGCCTCGAGGAACTCGGGGGCCGGCCCATCGGTTCGGCGAGCACGGCATGATGGTCCGTCCGGAGTCGGAGGGGAAGCGGGCGGATGGCGGACGAGGTGGAACGGGGCGTTCCCGAGCGGGTGTTGGCGGCCGAGCGGGGCGCCGCCCGGCTGGGGTTCGGGAAGAGCTGCACCCGGGAGGTCGGCCGGCTGCTGGCGTTCGCCGCAGCGGCCAAGCCGGGCGGGACGGTCGCCGAGAGCGGCACGGGTGCGGGCGTCGGTACGGCCTGGCTGCGCAGCGGGCTTGGGCCGGGGAACCGACTGGTCACCGTCGAGCGGGACGGGCGGCTGGCCCGGGAGGCTGCGGCGTTGTTCGAGGGGGACGAACGGGTGCGGGTGCTGCACGGGGACTGGCGGTTGCTGGAGGAACACGCGCCGTTCGACGTGTTCTTCTGCGACGGCGGCGGCAAGCGCGACGACCCCGACCGCGTGGTCGAACTGCTCGCCCCTGGCGGCCTGTTGCTCATGGACGACTTCACGCCCTCGCCGCACTGGCCGCCCCGCTACGGCGGTGAGGTCGACCGGCTGCGCCTGCACTACCTGACGCACCCGGCGCTGGAGGCGAGCGAGGTGCTGACCACGCCCGGCAGTTCGGCCGTGCTGGCAGTGCGACGGGCCTGACCGCGGCACGGTGGAGGGGATGCGTGGAGAGGATGATGGGTGCATGGTGACGATCGAGACCTCCCGGCTGATCCTGCGGCGCTGGCGCGAGAGCGACGTGCCGGTGATGGCCGAGGTGCACGCGGACCCGGAGGTGATGCGCTGGATCGGCGACCGGCGCGTCCTCACCCCCGAGCTGAGCCGTGCGGCGATCGAGCGGTGGGAACGGGCCTGGGAGGCCGAGGGCTTCGGGCTGTTCGCGGTGGAACTGCGCGAGACCGGTGAACTCGCCGGGTTCACCGGCCTGGCGGTGCCGCTGTTCCTGCCCGAGGTGCTGCCCGCCGTCGAGATCGGCTGGCGGCTCGGCCGGTCGTTCTGGGGCCGGGGCATCGCCACCGAGGCGGCGACGGCGGCGCTGCGGTTCGGCTTCGAGGACTGCGGGTTGGAGCGGATCGTCAGCATCGCCCAGATCGGCAACACCGCCTCCGAGCGTGTGATGGCCAAGCTCGGTCTTCGGGTCGAGCGGGAGACCACCGTCCCCGGCAACGGCAACGCCGTCCGCGTCCACGAACTGACCCGCGCGCGGTACCTGGCCCGGGAGTCCTGACCGGGAAAACCGCTGGCCCCGGCCGGTGTTGCCCTCCTACGCTCGGCGGCAGTGGAGCGCCGAGCACGGGGGAACGGATGAGCAGGGCCGAGGCGGTACGGGCCGTCAACGCGCTGGGGGAGCGCTGGGTGGAGCAGGCCGACCTGCGGCGGGGGACAGTCCTGATGCCGGCCGGTGTCTGGCCGCTGCTCGGGCTGCTGGCTCCGGCCGGAAGCACCGCCGTCCAGGGCGAGTTGGCTCAGGCGCTCGGGGTGCCGGTCGCGGCCGCCGCCGAGCGCGCCCGTGACCTGCTCGGCCTGCTGCGGGACGTCCCGGCGGTCCGCTCCGCGCTGGCGCTCTGGGCCGACGACCGGCTGCGGCTGCGCCCGGACTGGCTGGCCTCCGTCCCGGCGGACCTGGTCGGGCGGCTGAGCGGTGACTCGGAGCGGGACAAGAAGCTGCTGGACGCCTGGGCGAGCGAGCAGACCGACGGTGCGATCGACGAGATGCCGGTCGAGTTGAACCCGGACAGCCGTCTGGTGCTGGCCTCGGCGCTCACTCTCCGGACGGACTGGATCCGACCACTCCAGGACTCCGGCGGCTTCGGCGGGAACCACACGGACGACTGGGGCCGACCCGTCCGCTACCTGACCGGGGCGACGCGTCTGCTGGACCGTGCGGCCCTGTTGGAGACGCCTGTGGGCCCGGTCACCGAGTTCCAGGTGCTCGGGTACGGCGACATCACCGTCCACCTGCTGCTCGGCGAACCCGGAGCCGATCCGGGCGGCGTGCTGGCGGCCGGGATCGGGTCGCTCACGCAGCGGTACCGCCGTACCACCGCCGACCGGCTGCCGGTCGGCACCGCCGGCCCCGGGCTGACGATCGAGATGCTGCGGCGGTACGAGCCGGCGGACCTGCTGGCCGTGGGCGTCCCGCAGTTCACCGTGGCGGCCGAACACGATCTGCTGGCCCGCAAGGAAGTCTTCGGGCTGACGACGCTCAGCACCCCGTCCGGGACGGAGGACCGGCTGCCCGGCCTCCAGGTCGGCGGGCTGCCGCTGTTCGTCAACAGCGCGCGCCAGAAGGCCACCGCGACCTTCGGCGCCCGCGGGTTCCGGGCTTCCTCGGTGACGGCCCTCGGGGGCGTGGCCGTCGGTGCGGCCGTGTCGCGGCCGCCGTTCCTGCAGCGCCACGTCAGCGTGGAATTCGGCCGCCCGTTCGGCTTCCTCGCCGTCCACCGGCTCTCCCGGCTGGTGCTGGCGGCGGGCTGGGTGACCGAGCCGGACGCGGCCGTGGACCCTTGGGGGGTCGCACCGGACGAGTCCGAAGGGGACTGGTGAGGTCGGAGCGGAGCCCGTCCCCGCAGGAGCCCGAGCGGCCGACCGGAGTGCCGGAATCCGGGTCGCCCACCGTAACCGCCCCCGGTGGTGCGGGTGCACTGAGAGACTGGGGTGAGCAGAGTCCGTCACGGAGAGAGGTCACACCCCGCATGCCCAGCAGCGCAGCCGTCGACAACCCGTGGTTCCGCCGGTTCAACCCGTCCGACTTCGCTCCCGCCCGGATCGTGATCTTCCCGCACGCCGGCGGATCGGCCAGCTACTACATGGACTACGCCAACGCGCTCGCGCCGTACGCCGACGTGCTGGCCGTCCAGTACCCGGGCCGGCAGAACCGCTTCGCGGAGCCGACGATCGACTCGGTGCCGGAACTCGCCGAGCAGGTCTACCAGGAGCTGCGCGGCTGGGTGGACCGCCCGGTCGTGTTCTTCGGGCACAGCATGGGCGCGGCGGTCGCCTTCGAGGTCACCCGCCGCTTCGCCCGGGACGGTCTGGCCGGGCCGGAGCGGCTGTTCGTCTCGGCCGGCCGGGCTCCGTCGCTGCCCCGGGACAGCGCGGTGCACCTGATGTCGGACGACGGCATGCTGGAGGAGATCGTCCGGCTCGGCGGCACGGACGAGCGGATCCTCGACGTGCCGGCCCTGCGCGAGCTGATCATCCCGGCGCTGCGGGCCGACTACACCGCCATCGAGACCTACCTGGCGGCGCCGGACGCCGTCGTTCCGCAGCCGATCACCGCCCTGGTGGGGGAGACCGACGCCAACGCCACGGTGGAGCAGGTCGCCCAGTGGGAGCGGCACACCACCGGGGGGTTCAGCCTGCGGGTCTTCCCGGGCGGGCACTTCTACGTGGCGGAGCAGCTCGACGCCGTGGTGCGGCTGCTCACCGCGCATCTGCGGGGCTGAGCGGTAGCGGGCCCGAACCGCCCACCGCCCACCGTCGCCAGCGGCCAGCCGCCTGCCGCCGGCTGCCCCGTTCCCGGTGACCGATCGGGGCAGCAGGCGGTGCGGCGGGGGGCCGGGCCGGGGTGTCAGGTGGTGTAGGCGGAGTTGAGCCGGACGTACTCCTCGGTGAGGTCGCAGCCGTAGACGGTGAAGGCGCCGTCGGCGATGCCCAGGTCGATCCGGATCACCACCTCGTCGCCACCGAGGTAGCGGCGGGCCCCTTCGAGCAGGGCGTCGCCCGGCTCCTCCGGGTACATCGGGAGCTCGTCGAAGCCGATCCGGACGGCGGCCGGGTCGATGTCGGTCTCGTCCCGGAGCTTGCCGATGGCCATGGTGATGCGGCCCCAGTTCGGGTCCGCCCCGTGCACGGCGGCCTTGACCAGCGGGGAGTTGACCACGCTCTTGCCGACGCGCTTGGCCTGGGCGGCGTCGCGGGCACCGGTCACCCGGACCTCGATCAGCTTGGACGCGCCCTCGCCGTCCGAGGCGATCTCCCGCACGAGGTGCAGCGCGCACTCGTACAGCGCCTGTTCGAAGGCGGCCGGGTCGACCGGTCCGGCCAGTCCGTTGGCGAAGAGCGCGGCGGTGTCGCTGGTGGAGGTGTCGGTGTCGATGCTGAGCGCGTTGAAGGTCCGGTCCATGACGCGGCGGAACAGGGCGTCGAGCTGGTCGGCGGGGAGGTCGGCGTCGGTGAAGAAGAAGGTCAGCAGGGTCGCCATGTCGGGTTCGATCATGCCGACGCCCTTGGCGATGCCGACCAGTACGGCGTCGCCGCAGCGGACCCGGACCTCCTTGTGGCGGGTGTCCGTGGTCATGATGGCCTTGGCCGCCGCGGTGTAATCAGCTTCCGGGAAGGGCCAGTTCAGGGTGGAGAGCCCGGCGCGGATGCCGTCCATGGGGTAGGGGCGACCGATCACACCGGTGGAGGCGATGACGAGCTCCTCCGGGGGGATCCCGACGATCCCGGCGACCCGGTCGCGGACCTCGGCGGCGTTGTCCGCTCCGGTGCGCCCGGTGGCGACGTTGGCGTTGCGGGACAGCACGACCATCCCGCGACAGGCCCCGAGGGCGGCCGCCCCGCGGCTGAGCACGACGCTGGGGCCGGCGAAGCGGGAGCGGGTGAACACCGCGGCCGATCGGCAGGGGACTTCGGAGACGACGGCCGCGAAGTCGTCCTCGACGTCCTTGAGGCCCATGTTGGTCGTGACGGCGCGGAAGCCGCGGGGTGCGACGGGCTGCATGGTGGATCGATCCCTCTCCGAGTGGTCCCGGTGCGGGTCGCGCTGAGCGACCTCGAACCGCGAGTCGGCGAATAGATTTGCGGAGAACTGAATACATCAAACGTCTCGGCGTGGTCAATGAGTTATCTCAGTGCATGACTATGCGAACGGGTCCGGTGGTCTGGGCGGCCCGCACGAGGGCCCCGCGTTCCGTCGCGTCCGGACCCTGCCGGTGGCCCGGCGGCTCGACTACTGTGCCTGGTTGATGCACCGTCAACGGATCGTCGACAGACCCGGGAGGCCCCCGTATGCGCCGGATCGCCGTCGTCGGAGCGGGCCAGGCCGGCCTCCAGCTCGCGCTCGGGCTGGTGGCCGACGGCTGCGAGGTGACGCTGGTCGCCGAGCGCACCCCCGACCAGCTGCGGGACGGGCGGGTGCTGTCCACCCAGGCGATGTTCGGTCCGGCGCTGCGGATCGAGGCGGCGGCCGGGCTGGACCTGTGGGCGGACGAGGCCCCGGCGGTGCACTCGGTCGACGCGGCGCTGGTGGCGCCGCCGGGCGTCCGCGCGCTGGAGTTCACCATGACCCTCGACGAGCCGGCCCGGTCCGTCGACCAGCGGATCAAGCTGTCCCGCTGGCTGGAGCTGTTCGCCGAGCGCGGCGGCCGGGTCGAGTACCGCTCCCTGGACCGCGCCGGACTGCACGAACTGGCCGGTCGGCACCAGCTGACCGTGGTCGCGACCGGCCGCGGCGAGCTCGCCGCGATCTTCGAACGGGACCCTCGTCGCTCGCCGTTCGACCGGCCGCAGCGGGCCCTGTCCTGCCTGTACGCGCACGGCGTCGGGGCGCCCGACCCGGCCGCGGGGCCCAGGGCCCGGATGCACGCCCTGCCCGGCCTGGGCGAGCTCTACCTCCAGCCGGCCCTGACCCGCACCGGCCCGTGCGACATCCTGCTCTGGGAGGCGCTGCCCGGCGGCCCGCTGGACGTGTTCGGCGACGGGCCCGCGCCCGACGTCCACCTCGACCGGATCCGTGCCCTGCTGGCCGAGTACCTGCCCTGGGAGGCGGAGCTGTGGCGGGAGGCCGAGCCGACCGACGCCGGGGCCGGGCTGTGCGGCGCGGTCACCCCGACCGTCCGCCGTCCGGTGGCCGAACTGGGCTCGGGCGTCGACGCCGTACACGTGCTGGGCCTGGGCGACGCGGTGGTGGTCAACGACCCGATCACCGGGCAGGGCGCCAACGGCGCCGCCCGCGCGGCGCAGGCGTACCGGCGGGCGATCCGCGAGCACGGCGACGCCCCCTTCACCGCGGACTGGATGTGCCGCACCGCCGAACGGTTCTGGCAGCGGCACGCCCGCCACGCCGTCGACTTCACCACCGCCCTGCTGACCATGCCGGACCACCTCCAGGGCGTCTTCGCGGCCGCGGCGGAGCACCCGGAGGTCGCCCGGCGGCTGGCCAACACCTACGCCGAGCCGAGCGACCACGCGGCCTGGCTGGCCACGCCCGAGCTGACCGCCGGGTACCTGGCCACGGTCGGGCGCTGAGCGGCCACCGGCGAAGGGGCCGGCCCGGGCGGGAGTGCCCGCCCGGGCCGGGGGAGCGTCAGACCAGGTCGGAGGAGCGTCGGACCAGGTCGGGGGAGCGTCAGACCAGGTCGAAGCGGGTCGGACCGCCCTCCGCCCAGATGCCGCGGGAGGCCTGGTCCGGGTAGCGGACGGTCTCCGAACGGGCGCTCAGGACCCGGGTCAGCTGCTGCTCCGGCTCGTGGGCGGCCCAGCCGGGATCGCCGGTGCCGACGAAGCGGATCCAGGCCTGCTGGAGCTCCTGGGAGAGCGCGACGGCCTCCGGGGCGGGCGGGTCGCCGAGGAACTGCCGGGCCATCGGGCTGTCCAGGGAGCCGAAGGCCAGCGGGAGGTCCAGGCCGTGGCAGGCGCCGAACACCCCGCCCAGGGCGGGGGCCGGGTAGGCGAGTTGGAAGAGGTGGGAGGTGCCGCCGGCCGCCGTGTTGCCCTGGGCGAGGTGGAGCGAGGGGATCTTGAACAGCGAGTCGGAGAAGACGGCCTCGACCAGGTCGGAGGGCGTGGCGCCGGGGAAGGCGGCGCGGTAGGCCTCCGGGCCGCCCGGGCGCGGGGCGAGCAGGTCCAGTGCGGTGCGGGCGTCGTCCTCGGTGAAGGCGCCGTGCCGGCCGGCCAGCACGGCGAACAGCCGGAACTCGTCCCGGGTGTGGCCGACCAGCAGCTCGATGCCCTCGGCCCGTCCGGCGGCCAGCGCCGTCCAGGGCTCCTCGGTGAGGAGCTCGCCGTCGACCACCGGCACGGTGGGGACGCCGGTGTGGGCGAGCCGGCCCCAGCGCGCGAGGTGCTCGGGGAGGGCGGTGCCGAGCGCGGTGACGGCCTCGGCCAGCTTCCAGGGGTCGGTGCCGGCGAGGCCGGCCGCGGTGGGGGCGGTGCCGAGCCGCTCGGCCAGGGCGGCGGTGATCTCGGCGGCCAGCGCGGGGGTGGCGAGGTTGCCGCCGACGGAGTGGGCTATCGCCCGGTGGAACAGGCCGCGGGCCCGTGGCACGGTCAGCAGCGCGGCCACCGAGGAGGCCCCGGCCGACTGGCCGGCGACGGTGACCCGGGCGGGATCGCCGCCGAACGCGGCGATGTTGTGCTGCACCCACTCCAGGGCCGCGATCTGGTCGAGGAAGGCGCGGTTGGCCGGGGCGCCGTCGAGGAGGGCGAAACCCTCGGCGCCCACCCGGTAGTTGACGGTCACCACGACCAGGCCGGCCCGGGCCAGCCCGGTCGGGTCGTACAGCGGGTCACCCGCGGTGCCGGAGATGAAGCCGCCGCCGTGGAGCCAGACCAGCACCGGCAGGCCGGCCGAGTCCGGGTCCGGGGTGCAGACGTTGAGCGTCAACCAGTCCGTGCCGGTGGTCGGTTCGACCTGCAGGGGGCCGGACTGGGGGCCGACGGGGCCGTACTCGACGGTCTCGCGGACGCCGTCCCAGGACTCGGGCGGGGCGGGGGCGGCGAAGCGGAGCGGGCCGACCGGGGGCCGGCCGTAGGGGATGCCGCGGAAGGCGGCGAGGCCGCGGTCCACGAAACCACGGACGGTTCCCCCGGTGGTGCGGGCGACGGGCTGTACGAGCATGGGACGCTCCTCCCTCGGGAATGCCCCCAGCGTTGTAGGTCGGCTGTATTATGTCAAGCGTATGGAAAAGGTTGGTCGGGAGTCGTCGAGGAGTGCCGGGCATGCCCAAGCAGGTGGACCATCGGGAGCGCCGCGAGACGATCGCCCGCGCGCTGTGGCGGATCGTGGAGCAGCGCGGCACCACCCAACTGACCCTGCGTGAGGTCGCCCGGGAGGCCGGGATCTCGCTCGGTCAGCTCCAGCACTACTTCGCCTCCCGGGCGGAGCTGCTCGGATTCGCGATGGACCTCGCCGGGGAGCAGAGTGGCCTGCGGGTCGCCCGGGCGCTGGCCGGGCTGGGCGAACGGCCGCACCCGCGCGCCGTGCTGCGGGCGATGCTGGTCGAACTGCTGCCGCTGCAGCCGGACTCGCGGGTCACCAGCCGGATGAGCGCCGCCTACGTCCTGGAGGCGCTGCACGACGAGGAGGTCCGGGAGCGGGCGCGCGGCGGGCTGGTACGGGGGCGGGCGGAGGTGGAGCGGGTGGTGCGGCAGGCGATCGCCGACGGGCTGGTGGCGGCCGACCGGGACCCGGTGGTGGAGACGGACCTGATGCTCGCGCTGACCGGGTTCACCACCCTGCTGGAGCTGGGCGTGGTCGGGCCGGACGCCGCGCTCACCGCCGTCGACCGGCACCTGGACCGGCTGTTCGCCGGGGAGGGCCGACCGGCCGGCCCGTGACGGCGTGGCAGGCTGGGCGGGTACCACCGCCGCACGGCACCGCACGACACCGCCCGAGCCCGGCGCTGCCCGAGCCCGGCGCTGTATGAGCCCGCCGCACCGCACGAGCCCCGCACGACGCAAGCCCCGCGACCAGGAGCACCCGCATGGACCGACCCGCCGCCCTCCGCCTCGACGCCACCGCCTCCGGGCACCCGGCCGGCATCCTCGACGCCGCCGAACAGGCCGAACGCCGGGGCATGGACCGGCTGGTGGTCGCCGAGACCGCGTACGACCCGTTCCTCCAGCTCGCCCGCGCGGCCGACCGCACCGAGTCGATCGAGCTGGCCACCGGCATCGCGGTGGCCTTCGCCCGCACCCCGATGACGCTGGCCTACCAGGCCTGGGGGCTGCACGCGGCCTCCGGCGGACGGGCCGTCATCGGGTTGGGCTCGCAGGTCAAGCCGCACATCGAGAAGCGCTTCGGGATGCCCTGGGACCGGCCGGCCGCCCGGATGCGGGAGTACGTGCACGCGGTGCGGGCGATCTGGCACAGCTGGCAGACCGGTGAACGGCTGCGGTTCCGGGGCGAGTTCTACACCCACACGGTGATGACGCCGGTGTTCTCGCCCGACCCGGTGCCGTCCGGGGTGCCCCGGATCCTGCTCGCGGGCGTCGGGCCGCTGATGACCCGCACCGCCGGGGCGGTGGCGGACGGCTTCCTCGCGCACCCGTTCTGCTCCACCGCCTACCTGACCGAGCAGGTGCTGCCCGGACTGGTCGAGGCGCGGGCGCGGGCGGAGGCCGAGGGGGCGGAGTGGACCGGGCGGCCGTTCGAGACCGTCGGCAACGTGCTCACCGCCACCGGCCGGACCGAGGAGGAACTGGCGGCCAACCGGGCGGGGGTGCGCGAGCGGCTGGCCTTCTACGCCTCCACCCCGGCCTACCGCCCGGTGCTGGCGCAGCACGGCTGGGAGGGCTTGCAGGAGGAGCTGCACACCCACTCGGTGCGCGGGCGCTGGGCCGAGATGACGGCACTGGTCTCGGACGAGGTGTTCGACGCCTTCGCGGTCTCCGGCACGGTCGAGGAGGTCGCCCGGGAGATCCACCGCCGGTACGCGGGGCTGGTCACTCGGCTGTCCGTCAATCTGCCCGAGACTGCGGACCCGGCGCTCGGCCTGGACGTGCTGGCGGCGGTGCGCGCGCTGGGCTGAGCGGAAACGGTTCAGGAACCGCCATGCGGGGACGGCATTTGATCGTGAACTGATCAAGATGCGTCACATTCGGGCAAGCGGCCCCCGGTGGTCCGCCCGGACGGGAGGATCGCGCTGAGCAGGCGGAGCGTGCCCGCTCGGCACCAGCCTGTCATGTCTTGGCCATCCGCTCCTGGCCGTCCGCCGACGATCGTGGGGGTACCCGCGTGTCCGTGTCCGACGATCGCACCGCAGCCGACGACCCGTACGGGCCCTGGGGGCCCGCCGAGGAGGACGAACTCGCCGACCTCGACGAGTTCCTGCGCGTCAGCGCCGAACTCACCGGCTTCGACGTCCCCGAACTCCGCGCCACCGGCATGGCCGACGAACACCACCGCACCACCCTGGCCCACCGGGTCCGCGACGAGCACGCCCTGGTCCACCTCTGGTACGTCGGCGCCTGGCCCGGCGAGGCGCCGAGCTCCGCCCGCGCCCACGACCACGGACTGGTCTGGCGGACCTTCCGGGCCAGCCCGCCCGGCGCCGCCGCCCCCGGGCACGGCAGCTGGGCCGCGGCCCCGGCCGGGGGCGCGCCGTTCGGAGGTGCGCCGTCCGACGGCGCCCCGTTCGGAGGCGCGCCGTCCGAGGGCGCCCCGTTCGGAGGTGAGCAGCGGTGAGCGCCCACTGGGACGCCGTCGTGGTCGGGGCCGGCTTCGCCGGCAGCCTGGTCGCCCAGCGGCTCGGCGCCCGGGGCTGGCGGGTCCTCGTCCTGGAGGCCGGCCGGACCGCACCGGGGAGCGCCGAGACCGCAGCCGCCCACCGCGCGGCCGGCGGCGGACCGCCCACCTCGCCCTACCCGCACAACCCCGACGCCCCGTCACCCGACGTCACCGACCTCACCAGCCACCCGGACGGCGGCTACACCGCCCACGGCCACCTGCGCCAGTACGGCCCGCTGCCCTACGCCAGCGGCTACCTGCGCGCCAACGGCGGCACCGGGCTGCTCTGGACCGGCCTCACCCCGCGCATGCACCCCGAGGACTTCCGCACCGGCGACCTCGGCCACGGCCGCAACTGGCCGATCGGCTACCACGACCTGGAACCCCACTACCGCGACGCCGAACAGGAACTCGGCGTCGCCGCCGAGGCCGAGGAACAGCGCCGGGCCGTCGGCCTGCCCCTCCCCGCGGGCTACACCTACCCGATGCGGGCGATCCCGGCCAGCTACCTCGACCGGCAGCTGGCCCGCGCCCTCGACGGCCGGACCGTGCGCGACCCCGCCATGTCCGACCCGGCCCGGCTCGCCGTCACCCGCACCCCGCACGCCCGCAACGGCCTGCCCACCCGGCCCGGCAGCGGCCACGGCGCGCCCTGCGCCGGGAGCGCCAGCTGCGTCCCGGCCTGCCCGGGCGGCGCCAAGTACACCCCGCTGCGCACCCAGGCCCGCTGGGCGCCCGACGTCGAACTGCGCACCGAGGCCGTGGCCAGCCGGGTGCTCGCCGACCCGGAGACCGGACGGGCCACCGGGGTCGAGTACCTGGCCGGCGGCACCGCGCACCGGGTGACCGCCGACCTGGTGGTGATCGCCGCGCACGCGATCGAGAACGCCCGACTGCTGCTGCTGTCCGGCCTGGCCAACCGCAGCGACCAGGTCGGCCGGAACCTGATGGACCACCCTGCCCTGCTCACCTGGGGGCTGATGCCCCGCCAGGTCGGTCCCTACCGGGGCCCGGGCTCCACCGGCGGACTGGAGGCCTTCCGCTTCGGCGGGGCCCGTCGGCACCGGGCGCCGTTCCGGATCGAGATCGGCAACTGGGGCTGGTCCTGGGCCGGCGGCGACCCGGCGACCGAGGCCGCCGCGCTGCTCGCCGCCGGGCTGCGCGGCAAGGAGCTGCGCGAACGCCTCGGCGACCGGCTCGGGCGGCAGTTCTCGCTCCAGTTCGAACTGGAGCAGCCCGCCGACCCGGCCAACCGGGTCACCCTCGACCCGGACCGGCGCGACCCGCTCGGCCTGCCCGCCCCCGCGATCCACTACGACCTGGGCGGTTACGTCCGCGAGGGCATGGCCTCCGCCCGGGCCGTCTCCGACCAGCTCTTCGCCCTGCTGGGCGCCGAGGACCACACCGCCTACCCGGGCGCCGGCTGGCCCGGCCGGCTGGAGCACCGCGGCGCCGTCCACGGCTACCGGGGAGCCGGCCACGCCGGCGGCACCCACCTGATGGGCGATTCCCCCGGCAGCTCCGTGGTCGACCAGTGGCAGCGCTGCTGGGACCACCCCAACCTGTACGCCGTCGGCTGCGGCTCGATGCCCTCGCTCGGCACCTCCAACCCCTCGCTCACCATGGCCGCCCTCGCGCTGCGCAGCGCCGAACGGATGCACCAGGACCTGCTGGCCCTGCGGCGGCCGACCACCCTCTCCCCGCCCGCGCCCCCCTCGCTTTCGGAGCCCTCATGACCGGCCTGCCGCTGCCGCCCGTCCCGGAGCCGTACCACCTGCCCTTCCACTACGGCGCGCTGCACAACATCGGCGTCGACTACCTGGTCGACCCGGCCCGGGCCCGCCGGCTGCTGGACAAGCGCCACCCCGGGCTGAGCGCCGCGACCTTCGACGGCGGGGCCTGCGTCTCGCTCAACTACCAGCTGTACTTCGCCCAGTACCCGAACGGCGGCGGCATCACCGAGGAGCTGGAGATCAACCTGATCGCCCACCCGGTGTTCGCCGAGGAGCGCATCCCGGTGGTCAACTACGGCCAGTACGCCCGGGGTTACGACCAGACCAAGCTGCTCGGCATCGCCCGGCTGCACGTGCTGTGCGACAACCCGCTCGCCATCGACGCCGGGCGCCGACTGTACGCCGAACCCAAGCACCCCGGCTGGTTCGAGACCACCCTGCCCTCGCTCAACGCGGCCGCCGTGCGCGAACGGTGGAGCATCTCCTGCCGCCGGGCCGAACTCGGGCCGGAGGGGCTGCACCGGCACCAGGAGGAGATCCTCGGCCTGGACGTCGACCTGGTCGGCCTCACCCCCGAGCCGGTGAACAACACCCCGATCACCGGCTACGGCACCGACGACGAGGGCAGGCTGCTCGCCGGACCGCTCAACGTCCACCACCCGTACCGCTACTACGCCCTGGACGACCGCACCGCCGACCGGGTCCGGCTCGACCTCGGCAACCCGGCCGAGGAGGCCGCCCGCGACCTCGCCCAGCTGATCGGCGAGGCCCCGGCGGCCGGCGTCTGGACCTACCAGTCCGCCCCGGTGGCCGCCCACCACCGCGCCTACTACGTCCGGTGACGGTACGCCCCTTCGCGGCGGGCAGCACCGCCGTGCGCCGGGACGTCGTCGACGGACGGATCTGGACGGCGATGCCGTACACCGTGCTCGCCGACGACGGCACCACCCTGACCATGACCGCCCGCCCCGGCACCGAGAGCCTCGCCCCCGCCAGCTGGACCGCCTCCCAGCGGAACGACGACGTCGCCGCCCGCAGGCGCGGCATCGACGACCTGGCCGCCGGGTCCTGGCAGCTCGACCGCTGGCTCTGGCGGGACACCGTGGTGGTCAGCCGCTTCACCGCCGGGGAGCTGTACAGCGTGCACCGGTTCCTCAGTCCCGAGGGCCGCCCGCTGCGCTGGTACGTCAACTTCGAGCTCCCGTACCGGCGGACGGCCATCGGGATCGACACCTTCGACCTCTTCCTGGATCTGGTCATCACCCCCGACCTCAGCTCCCACAGCTGGAAGGACGAGGACGAGTACGCCGAGGCCCGGCGGCTCGGCGTGATCGACCGGGCCACCCACCGGCAGGTGGAGCTGGCCCGGGAGCGTGCCCTCGCCCAACTCGGCGACCGCACCGGGCCGTTCGCGTCCGATCCGGAGGCCTGGGCGCTGCCGCCGGCGGGGGAGTTGCCCGTCCTGCCCGACACCGCGCTCAGTACGGCGGCCGCCCGCTGGGAGTAGGTCCGTCCTCCTCCTCGGGGACGGGCCCCGATAGGCTCGCGTCCCGACATGGACGACACCCATGCGACGGACGGGCTGAGCGACGCCGAGGCGCTCGACCACCTGCACGAACCCGGGGCCTACCGGCGGTTGGCCGAGCGGACCGCCCACCCCGGGGTGCTGCGCGTGCTGGCCCGGTGCGAGTACCCGTTCGTCTGGCACACGATCGCGCGGAACCCCGCCGCGCCGCTCGACCTGCTGGTGACCCTGTCGGTCCGGCGGCACAGCACCTGGAACGACAACCACCTGCTGCGGCTGCTGGCCGCCCACCCGGCGGTGACCGGCGAGGCCCTGGACGGACTGGTGGAGCTGGTGGCCGAGCGGCTGCGGGAGGGCGAGCGCCCGTACGCCGCGGTGCTGCTGCTGGCCCGGCGGCCGGAGTTGACGGAGGAACGGCTGAGCCGGCTGGGGCACCTGCCCGGTGCCTCCAGCCGGCTCCGCCGGGGGATCAGCCGTGCGCTGGCGGCCCGCCCGCCGGGCTGAGCTCGGCCGCGGGCTGCCCGCCGGCCGGGACCGGCTGGGGTGCCCGGGCCCAGCGCCCGGCCAGGACGGTGCCCACCACCAGTTGGAGCTGGTGGTAGGCCATCAGCGGCAGCACCATCACCCCCGCCTCCGCCCCGAACAGCACGGTGGCCATCGGCAGTCCGTTGGCCAGGCTCTTCTGCGAACCGCACAGCATCGCCGCGATCGCGGCCGGGCGGTCCAGCCCCAGCCCGCGCGCCCCGAGCCCGGTGACCGCCAGGGTCACGGCGAGCAGGGCCAGCAGCACCACGACCATCCCGAGCAGGGCGAACGGCGTCGCCCGGTGCCAGATGCCCTGGGCCACCGCCGCGCTGAACGCCGTGTAGACGACCAGCAGGATCGAGCCGCGGTCCACCGGGGTCAGCAGCCGTTTGTGACGGGCCACCAGGCCGCCGATCCACGGCCGCAGCAGCTGCCCCAGCAGGAACGGCGCCAGCAGCTGGAGCCCGATCCGCAGCAGCCCGTCCGCCGACAGCCCGGCGTGCGAGCCCAGCAGTCCGGCGACCAGCAGCGGGGTGAGCACCAGCCCGGCCAGGCTGGAGTACGTCCCCGCGCAGATCGCCGCCGGGACGTCGCCCCCGGCGGCGCCGGTCAGCGCCACCGAGGACTGCACCGTGGACGGCACCAGGCAGAGGAACAGCACCCCGGCCTGCAGCTGTTCGGTCAGCGGAACCGGCGTCAGCAGCGCGGTGGCCAGGCCGAGCAGCGGGAAGAGACCGAAGGTGGCGGCGAGCACCAGCCCGTGCAGTCTCAGGTGGCGCAGCCCGGCCACGGTCTCCCGGGTGGACAGCCGGGCGCCGTACAGGAAGAACAGCAGGGCCACGGCGAGGTCGCAGGCCGTCGCGGCGAACCGGGCCCCGGCGCCGGAGGCCGGGAACAGCGCGGCCAGGCCGACCGTCCCCGCCAGCGCCAGCAGGTACGGGTCGAACCTGCGCCACCAGTGCGGGCGCCGGGCGCGGGCCGTCATGGCCCACCTCCGCTGCCGGCCAGGCCCCCGCCCGGACCCCCGACCAGGCCCCCGACCAGGGACCCGCCCAGGCCCCCGACCAGGGACCCGGCGCCGTCGTGGTCGCTTCCCGCCGAGCCGCCGCCCTGCTGGAGGTTGGCCGTGCGGTCGACCTCCAGCCAGGAGTCGGCGTGCGAGTTGTCGATGACCGTGATCAGGCTGCCGCCCGCGGCGGCCGGGGCCGCGCCGACCGCGAGCAGGGCGCACGCCCCGGTCAGCCCCAGGACGGTGGCGCGCAGCGTGGCGGCCGCCGAGGGCGGGGCGGGCCGGCGCGGCCCGGGGCTCAAGCCGTCACGTCCGCGAGCCGCCGGGAGCGCGTGATGTTGCGCTCCAGCAGTTCGGTGGACTCCCGCACGCCGACCGGCTTGGCCTGCTCGGCCTGGGAGGGCAGTCGCCCGTCGGCGGTCTTGAGGCTGGTGAGCGCCTCGTCGATCGCCCGGTGGGCCGCGAACAGGCACGGCGTGCTGTAGATCGCGACGTCCACCCCCAGCTCGGTGAGCTCGGTGAGGGACAGCCGGGGGGACTTGCCGCCCGCGATCTGGTTGAACAGCAGGGGCTTGTCGCCGACCTCCTTGCGGATCCGGCGGATCCACTCCTCGCTGCGCACGCCGTCCACCAGGACCACGTCGGCGTCCGTCTCGGCGAGCGCGCGGGCGCGGCGCAGGATGTCCGCCTCCTCGGTGGCGTCGGTGCGGGCGACCACCAGGAGGTCGGTGCGGTCGGCGAGGACGAGTTCGAGCTTCGTCAGGTACTCCTCCAGCGGGAGGACCTGCTTGCCGTCGGCGTGCCCGCAGCGGCGCGGGCGCTTCTGGTCCTCCAGGATGACGCCGGAGGCGCCGATGGCCTCCAGCCGGCGTACGACGTGGCAGGCGACCTCGGGATCGACGTAGCCGTCGTCGATGTCGACCAGCAGGTGGTGCGTGGGGAACGCGCCGCGCAGCCGTTCGACGAAGGCGACCATGTCGGGCCAGGCGATGAAGCCGATGTCCGGCAGGCCGTAGTAGGAGGCGGCGAAGCCGAAGCCGGAGACGAACATGCCGTCGTAGTGCTCGGCCGCGATGGAGGCCGAGTACATGTCGTGGACGCCGATCAGGGGTGTGGTGCCCTGGTCCGCGATCGCCGCGCGGAGCCGCTGCCCGGGGCCCGCGGAGGTGGAAGCGTGGAACATGGGTCTCTCCTCACTCACAAGGATTTTGCCTGAACTTGGCTTTCTCAAGACCAAACTGAGGTGCCATCACTATGCGGTCTTTAAAGGTCCATGGGCAAACCTTTAATGGAGATTCACCCATGTGAGTGAGCGAATTTTCGACAATGCGTCAGTCGGATGAAGTGAACATTCCGGGTTCGAGCTGAGCCCGAGCTGACGGCCGGATGACGGCGGTGCCACGGTCCGCTCAACGGCGCGCGGCGGCCCGCGGCGGCGCCGCAACGCGAACCGCCGCCGCAGCGGGCGCTGCGACGGCGGTGATGGCGCTGGTGGCCGTGGGTTTCGGGCGGGTGTCCGGGGCGGTGGCCGGTCGCGTCCGGGATTGCGTCCGGGATTGTGTCCGGGGTCGCGTCGGATCTGTCGGGATCGCGCCGGAGCGCGGGGGTCGTTCCAGGGGTCAGGAGCTCGCGGTGGGGCGCACGTCGCGGCGTTCGCGCAGGGTGCGGAGGACCCGGCGGGTGGCGCGGGTGGCGACCGGGGGGAGGAGGTCCAGGGCGATCCGGCGGGAGGCCGAGCGCTGGAGCTGGGCGGGCGCCTTGACCTGGTAGTTGAGGCGGAGGACCTGGTGGCCGGCGATGGTGTCCTCGTCGACGGCGTAGTCCTCGGCCCGCCAGTCGCGGGCCAGCAGGGTCCGGCGGGCGGCCGCGGCGTCGCCCCAGGTGCCGTAGAACTTCATCGGGGTGAGCAGCACCGGCTGCAGCCCGCCGGTGAAGACGGCCTCCCAGACGGCGGCCGAGACGCCCGGGGTGTGCTCCGAACGGTAGTCGTCCAGCGAGATCAGGCCGTCCTCGGCGAGCGCGGCCCGGGCCACCAGGATGTCCCCGCTGACGTGCTCGTACAGGTGCGAGGCGTCGACGTGGACGAAGCGGCAGCTGCCCGCCGGGATCCGGCCGTCGGCCAGCACCGAGGTGGGGGCCTGGACGATCTCGGGCAACTCGGCGTGGAAGGCGAGGTAGTTGGACTCGAAGGCGCTGCGGGTGAGGGTCTTGCGGTAGGACATGGTCATCTCGGCGGCGTTCTCCGCGTCGGCGGCCTCGGAGTCGAAGAGGTCGCAGACGGTCAGCCGCTCGCCCGGCTGGAGGTGGTCCCCGAGCAGGACGGCGCTGCGGCCGAGGTAGCTGCCCAGTTCCAGGATGTCCCCGCTGACCCCGGCGGCCGTCTGGGCGGACAGCAGGTGGGAGAAGGCGGCCCGGTCCAGGCCGAAGAACCAGCCCGGGATGTCGTCCCGCTTCCGGGGAACGGGGCCGGCGGCTGTGGTCTCTTCACTGGGCACGGCTGCCTCCAGGGGGCGGGCGGGGCGCGGTGGTGGATCACGCCAGCGGAGGGGCGCCGTGGTCGTGAGGCAGATCATCATAGCCACGCCGGGGCCGCCCTGGGATGGGTGTCGGAGGGGTCGGTTCCGTGCCGGGGCGGGGCCGTTCGGCCTGGTGTTCGGGCTGGTGGCCCGCACTCCTTGGAGCGCCCGGGCGGTTCGGGCGCCACCCGTCCACAGCGGGCGCCACCGGGTCGCGGCGGGCTGCCTCCGGTCCGCGGCGGGTGCCCCCGCTGGATTCCGGCGGGGGCACCGCCGACGTCACCGCGCGGCGCCGTCCGCGCGGCCCTCCAGGCCGGCGATGGTCTCGGCCAGCCAGGCGCGTTCGGCGGCGCCGGAGGCCCGGGCGACCAGCAGCATGCCGCGCCGGAACGGGTTCGGCTCCCGCTCGGCGGTGACCGGCCGGCCGTCCCCGTCGTAGAAGAAGCTGCTCGGCGCCTCCAGGAAGTCCAACCGGCGCCGGAGTACGGCGGCCTGCCGGGCCGGGTCGGCCAGTTGGTGGAGGAAGGCGGCGAGGGTGAAGAAGCGGATCTGGTCGGTGATCTCGGCCTGCTCGGGGTCGGCCAGTCGCCGCAGTAGCTCCGCCCGGCCCTCCGGGGTGAGTTCCAGGGTCTGGCGCGGCGCGGCGCCGCTGCCGGGTTCGGTGCGGCGGTCCAGCAGCGCGGCCTTCTCCAGTCGGGTGATCGCGGGGTAGAGCGCGCCGTCGCTGACCGGTCGGACGTGACCGGTCAATCCGGTGATCCGGGACTTGAGTTCGTAGCCGTGCAGGGGCTGGTCGTACAGGAAGCCGAGGATCGCGAGGGTCAGCACGGTCGGAGCCCTTTCGTCGGAGTGCGCCCCATGATGCGCCCCGCACCGCGGATGATGCTACCTCTTGTCGAGGTGCCTCGAATCGATGTATATCCATTCGAGGCAGCCGCCTGCTCCGGTGCGGGCGGCGCGACGATGGGGGGACCCGTGCGCGAACAGTCCGTCCGGCTGGCCTTGTTGGCCGGACCGGTCTACGCCGAGCTGCTGTCCGGAGTGATCGCCACGGTGATCGGGACGCTCTGGGTGGCCGGTCTCGGTGGGGCCGCCGTGGCCGCCGTCACCCTGGCCGGAACCCTGGAGAACCTGCTGCTCGGACTCGTCCTGGTGGTGTCCTCCGGCGTCAGCGTCCGGCTCGCCCGGGCCCTCGGCGCCGGAGACGGGGCCGAGGCCGGGCGGATCACCCGCGCCGCCTGGCGGCTCTGCGCGCTCGGCACCCTCGCCCTCGCCGCCCCCGGCTTCCTGCTGCGGGACCGGATCGCGGCCGCCTTCCTCGACGGCGAGGCCGCTGCCAGAGCCGCCGAGTACCTCGCCGTCGCTTTCCCAGCCTTCGCGCTGTTCTTCGCCCAGCGGGTCGCCGACGAACTCTTCAAGGGCAGCGGCGACACCCGCACCCCGATGCGGATCGCGCTGCTCTCCAACGCCCTGCTGCTGGTCCTCGACCCGCTGCTGATCCTCGGCGCCGGCCCGCTGCCCGCCCTCGGCGTGCCCGGCGCGGCACTGGCCCTGGCCGGCTCCCGGGCGGTCGCCCTGGCCGTCACCCTGCGCCTGCGGCCTCGGGCCGCCGTGCCGGTACGGGGCGTTGGGGAGGTTCGGGGCGCCGGGGCGGCGGGCGTCGGGTCGGCGGCCCTCGGCATCCTGCGGGCCGGTGCGCCGTACGGTCTGGACTTCACCGCCCGGATGGCCGTCGGCACGGCCCAACTCGCCCTGGTCGCGGGGTTCGGGGTGGCGGCGGTGGCCGGGTACGGCATCGGCTACCGGCTGCTGCTCGTGCTCACCATGGCCTTCTACGCGCTGCGCCAGGCCGTCGCCCTCCGGGCCGCCCACCTCGTCGGGGCCGGTGCGCCCGAGCCGCTGCGCGACCTGCGGCGCGCCACCGCCCGCCTCGCCGTCGGACTGGGCGCCGCGGCGGCCCTGCTGGCGGCCGGTGCGGCCGGCCCGCTCGCCGCGCTGTTCACCGACGACCCGGCGGTGGCCGCCCGGTCCACGGGGTTCCTCCACCTGGCTGCCCTCTACCTGCTGCCGTACGCCCCGGCGGTCGCGCTCGGCGGCTACCACCAGGCGACCGGGGCCGGGCGGGCGTTGGTGGTGTCGGCGGTGTTCGGACTCGGTGGGCAGTTGGGGGCGGCGGTGGCGCTGTCACGGTGGTGGGGGGTGGACGGGGTGTGGGTCGGCCAGGGAGTGGGTGCGGTGGTGCAGTTGGTGCTGTTGGTGGTACTCACCCGGCGTCGGGACAGGGGAGTGGTCAGGGAGGCGCGGGTGGCGCGGGCGCGGGCCCGGGTGTCGGGTCTGCGGCGTACGTAGGTGGTCCGGTGGTCGGGCGGCGGCCCGGCCACCGGACCCAGGGTGCGGGGCTCAGGACGTCGGGGTGGAGGTGCTCCGGAGCTGCTCGGCGAAGGTGCGGGCGGCGGCGAAGTCGCGGTTGTCGGGGCGGTGCTTGCTGATGCCGCCGACCAGCCGGAACGGGAGCCAGGTGTCGTGGCCGCGGGCCGTGAAGCCGTTGACGATCCGGAAGCCCTTCGCCGCCAGGGCGCGCTCCGTCGGCCGGGTGAACGGGCGGAAGCCGGGTTCGGGCAGGCCGCTGGTGGCGAACACGAAGGCCCGGCAGGGGTGTTCGGCGGACGGGACGACGGTCGGCAGGCTGCGGACGAAGGCCCGCAGGCGCGGGTGGAGGCGGCCGGTGAAGACGCCCGAGCCGAACCCGACCAGGTCGTAGCCGCTGAGGTCGGCCGGGTCCAGTTCCTCCGGTGTGACCACGGGTGCGGCCAGCGGCCGGGCGATCTCCTCGGCGATCCGCCGGGTGTTGCCGTGGGAAACCGAGACACACACGATTAAGGCCTTCATGGTGAGGACGCTCCCTTTGTTCTTCTGTTCTTCGTCGTACGGGTGCTGGATGGACCGGGCGGCGCGGCGGATCGTGACATCGCGGGTCGCGAGCCGCCGAACGGCGCGAGGCCCGGGCCCGTGCGCCGTCGAGCCCCGTGAGACGGCACGGTGGCCAAGGTGGTGGTGATCTCCACGACCGGCCGGGCCTGACCCCTGACCCCGGACCGGCCCCTGGCGTACTCGGCCGGGCCGGGGGCCGTTGTCAGTGGTGCGTGCCACAGTGGCGGCCATGGCGAGCACACCGGACGGGCGGCCGATCCCGTCCCCGCAGGCGGACGAACGGACCACACTGGAGGGCTGGCTGGACTTCCAGCGGGCCACCCTGGAGCACAAGGTCTCCGGGCTGGAGGACGGGCAGGTGCGGACGGCCTCGGTGCCGCCCTCGACGATGACCCTGCTCGGGCTGGTCCAGCACCTGGCCGAGGTCGAACGCACCTGGTACCAGCGGGTGTTCGCCGGTCAGGAGGTGCCGCCTCGGTACGGCCCGGAGAATCCGGACGGCTACGGGCTGGACGCCGCGCGCGGGATGGCGCAGGCCCTGGCCGACTGGCGGAGGGAGGTCGAGCGGGGCCGGGAGCTCACCCGCGGGGTGCCGCTGGACGAGGCCGGACCGCTGCCCGCTCCGTTGGCGGCGGTGCTCGGTGCCGAGACCGCCTCGCTGCGCTGGATCCTGGTGCACCTGATCGAGGAGTACGCCCGCCACAACGGCCACGCCGACCTGCTGCGCGAGGCTCTCGACGGCGCCACGGGCGTCTGACGCTCCCTCCGGCTGCCCCGGCTGCCCCGGCCGTCCTGGTCGGGCGCCCGTCACGGGCGTCCGGCGGCCCCCGGCTCGGCGGCCTCCCGAGGCCGGGTGGCGACGGCCCGGCCGGGCAGCCGGGTGGCGAGCAGCAGTCCCGCCGCCGCCACGGCGGCCGCGGCCAGCGCGGCCGGGGCGAGCGCCGCGCCCGGTGCCGCGCGCCCGGCCAGGACGGTGGCCAGCGCGACGCCCAGGGCCGGGCCGACGTTCATCGCGGTCTGCTGGAGGCCGCCCGCCACGCCCGCCTCGGCGGCGGCCGCGCCCCGGACGACGGCGGAGGTGGCGACGGCCATCACCGTGCCGAAACCGCCGCCGAGCAGCAGGAAGCAGCCGCCGATCGCGACGGCGCCCGAGGACGGGCCGAGCCGGGCGGTGAGCAGCGCGCCCGCCGTGAGCAGCGCCATCGCGCCCAGCACGGTGTCGCGGGTGCCGCGGCGCTTCGCCAGTCCGGCCGAGACGGGTGCGGCGACGACCATCGCCACGGCGAGCGGCGATGCCCGCAGGGCGCTCTCCAGGGGGTCGAGGCCGAGGGCGTCCTGGAGGAAGTAGCTGGCCGGGAAGAGCGTTGCGAAGAGCGCCGCCGAGGCCGCGAGCAGGACTCCCAGCGCCGGGCCCATGGTGGGTGCGCGCAGCAGGGCGGCAGGCAGCAGCGGGCGGTCGGTGCGGCGCTCGTGCCGGGCCAGGGCGAGGGTGGCCAGGGCGGCCGCCGTGAGGGTGAGCGCGGTGCCGGTCGACCAGCCGTCGGTCGGCAGGGTCACCAGGGTGTGCACCAGGGCGGCCAGGGCGAGCGCGAGCAGTCCCGCGCCGGGTAGGTCGAGGCCGCCGGTAGCCGGTTCGGTGCGGACTGGGGGGACGGCGAGGGCGGCGACCAGGGCCGCCGCGGCGGGCAGCAGGCCGAGCAGGAAGACCGCCCGCCAGCCGAAGTGGGTGGTGAGCGCGCCGCCGACCAGCGGTCCGGCGGCGGCCGAGACGCCGAGCGCGGCGGTGCGCAGCGCGATCGCGCCGGGCAGCCGGTCGGCCGGCCAGACGGCGCGCAGCAGGCCGATGGTGGCGGGCTGGAGCAGGGCGCCGGAGAGGCCCTGGAGCACGCGCAGTGCGATCACCCAGCCGATGTCGGGGGCGAGGGCGATGCCGGCGGAGGCGGCGGCGAAGCCGGCCACCCCGAGGGTGAAGGTGCGCCGGTGGCCGTAGCGGTCGCCGAGCCGGCCGGCGAAGACCAGCAGGGCGGCGACGGTGACCAGGTAGCCCGTGCTGGTCCACTGGACGGCGGTCAGGGAGGCGTGCAGGTCGCGCTGGAGGGTGGGCTGGGCGACGCCGAGCACGGTGCCGTCCAGGGCGACGAGGACGGCACCGGTGACGCTGGTGGCGAGGGTGAGCCGCTCGCGGCGACGGGGCTTCACCGGGTGGCCGGGCCGAGGTGGGCGGTCAGGGTGGCGCCCAGCAGGGGTTCGATGCCGTCGCTGCCGGTGGCCAGGGCGAGGCTGCCCCAGGTGCGGAGTTGGGCCAGGCCGTGCAGGTTGGCCCAGAGCGCGGCGGTGGCGGCGGTCGGGTCCTCGTCCTGCGGGTGGAGTTCGCCGACCAGGCCGACGAAGGTGCGGAACAGCGGCAGGGTGGAGCGGCGCAGTTCGGTGCCGCTGCCCTCCAGCAGGTCGTGGCGGAACATCAGCTCGAACATGCCGGGGTTGGCCGCGGCGAAGCCGAGGTAGGCCCGGGCGAGGGCCTCGATCCGGGTGCGGGGGTCGGCCCCGGTGCCGGCGGCGAGGGCGTCGGCACCGGCCAGGGTGTCGGTCAGCCGGCCGAAGCCGTGCCGGGCGACGGCGGCGAGCAGTTCGCGGTGGGTGGGGAAGTAGCGGCGCGGTGCTCCGTGGGAGACCCCGGCGCGGCGGGCGATCTCCCGCAGCCCGAGGGCGTGGACGCCCTCCTCGGTCACCAGCTCGATGCCGGCGGCCACCAGGCGGGCGCGGAGGTCGCGGTCCTGTTCGGTCATGGACACTGTCTACCGGATCACCGTAGACAGTGTCTACTCGCAGTGCCGTGCGTCCACCGGGCAGGGAAGACGGCTGGGGAAGACGGGCGGGGAAGACGGCTGGGGAAGACGGGCGGGGAAGGCGGACGGGAAGACGGCCAGGGCCGGAAGGCGCCCCGGGCCGACCACGGCCGGGCCGGGGCGACGCCTGAGCGCCGGGGGGGGGCCAGGCGGGGTGGGGGGGGGGGGGGGGGGGGGGGTGGGGGGGGGGGGGGGGGGGATGGGGTTGGGGGGGGTTCCTGGGG
>NZ_JBVHYH010000038.1:5195-35013 GCF_055569135.1 Kitasatospora sp. NPDC029367 | reverse complement strand
GAAGGCTGCTCCCCGGAGCGGCGGCGCTTTGCCCGTGCTCCCGCCGCCCCCCCCCCCCCGGGCCGGGCGGGCGGCGTGGGCCGCGCTACTGCGGCGGCCGGTCGTCGCGGAACTGCTCCTTGAGCTTGTCCTGGGCGGTGTCGACCTGGCTCTGGTACTTGCCCTGGGTGCGTTCGTCGACGTAGTCGCCGGCCTTGTCGACACCCTTCTCGGCCTGGTCCTCGTGGCCCTTCAACAGGCCCTTGAGCTTATCCAGCATGGACATGTGGTCACCCTCCTGGATGAGACGCCCCCACCCCTCCAGCATCACCGCCCTGGGCGTCCCGCGCACCTCGCGGCAGCGCGGCGGCCTTGGCAAGGCGGTCGCCGTCATGTCAAATCGTGAACCCACCGACCGTCGGAAGGAGTCGCCTTGAAGCCCCGCTCCCGTTCCCGGACCTCCCCGCTCGCCGCCCTGACCGCCGCCGCCCTGGTCGCGCCGTTACTACTCGTCAGTGCGGGCAGTGCCAACGCCGACCCGGACCCGGCCCGCCGGGGCGCCAGGCTGGCCGAGCGGCTGGTCGGGGCGAGCAGCGCCGAGGACGCCCGGGACACCCTGGTCGCGCTGCAACGGTTCGCCGACCGCAACGGCGGTAGCAGGGCGGCCGGTTCGAAGGGTCACGACCTGTCCGCGCGGTACATCTACGAACAGGCCCGGCGGGCCGGGCTCAAGGTCTCCCGGCAGGACTTCGAGTACACCTTCTTCGAGGCCCGGGCACAGCGCCTGGACGTGCTGTCACCACGGGCGGAGTCGGTGCCGGTACTGGCCATGACCTACTCGGTGAGCGGCCCGGAGGCGGGCCTGACCGCCGAGTTGGGCGTCGCCCCGGTGAGCGCCGCCACCGGCTGCACGCCCGCCGACTACCCGGCGGGCTCCGTCACCGGCCGGATCGCGCTGATCCGGCGCGGCGGGTGCAGCTTCGCCGCGAAGCAGGCGGCCGCAGCCACGGCGGGCGCCGTCGGGGCGCTGATCTACAACAACACCGACGGCGAACTGAACGGGACCCTCGGCGAGCCCACCGCCGGGAAGGTCCCCACCGGCGGGATCACCGAGGCGGCGGGCAAGGCGCTGGCCGCCGAGGCCGCCGCCGGTCCGGTGCGGCTGACCCTGGACGTCCGCACCTTCATGGAGCAGCGCAAGACCTGGAACGTCATCGCCGAGACCCGGGGCGGCGATCCGGCGAACACCGTGATGGTCGGTGCCCACCTGGACTCCGTCCCGGCCGGGCCCGGCATCAACGACAACGGCTCCGGCGCGGCCGGCATCCTGGAGGTCGCGAAGAACCTCGGCACCCGGCCGGTCAAGAACAAGGTCCGGTTCGCCTGGTGGTCGGCCGAGGAGTTCGGCCTCAAGGGCTCCGAGGCGTACGTGAAGTCGCTCTCCGACACGGACCGGAAGAACATCCGGCTCTACCTCAACTTCGACATGATCGCATCCCCCAACTACGCGCAGTTCGTCTACAACGGCTCCGGCAGCGCGGGCGGCGGCGCGGGCCCGGAGGGCTCGGCCCAGATCGAGCGCTTCCTCACCGACTACCTGGACGGCCGCGAGCTGCCGCACGAGCCGCGCGCCTTCGACGGCCGCTCCGACTACGGTCCGTTCATCGACGCGGGCATCCCGGCCGGCGGCACCGACACCGGCGCCGAGGTGATCAAGACCCCCGAGCAGCAGGCCCGTTACGGCGGAACGGCGGGCGCCGCCTACGACGCCTGCTACCACAAGGCCTGTGACGACCTGGACAACCTGGACCTGGCGGTCTTCGACAACAACATCGACGTGATCGCCCATGCCGTCGGCACCTACGCCTGGGACCTCTCCCCGCTGCAGCGGCCCGTACCCGGGCAGCGCCCGGCCGCCCGGGCGGCCGGCGGAGCGGGTATCAGCACCCCGGGCAGCACCGGAGCCGGCGACGCCGGAGCGGGCGGCACCGCCGCCCACGCGGTGGCGGCCTGACGCCCGGGTGGGCCCGCTGCCGTCCTCGGGCGGCGGGCCCACCCACCGGCCGTGCGCACACCGTCCATAGGGCACCTCCCGTCCGCCATCGCCCCTGGTGGGTCAGGGTGCGCACCACCGTAGCGGCCGCCACTGACAATCGGCCCCCGGCCCTGTACGGTGCCGCGCGGAGCGCATCCGCCGAGACCCGGTGGGTGCGTCGAGTCCGGTCCTGACACCATGGGACCGAGATCACGAGATCACGACACCCGTGACACCCTCGGAGGAGTCAGCAACATGAGCACGCACTACGACGTCGTCGTCCTCGGCGCGGGCCCCGGCGGCTACACCGCCGCCGTCCGTTCGGCCCAGCTGGGCCTCAAGGTCGCGGTCATCGAGGCCAAGTACTGGGGCGGCGTCTGCCTCAACGTCGGCTGCATCCCCTCCAAGGCCCTGCTGCGCAACGCCGAGCTCGCCCACATCTTCACCAAGGAGGCCAAGACCTTCGGCATCAAGGTCGAGGGCCAGGTGACCTTCGACTTCTCGGAGGCCTTCAAGCGCAGCCGCTCGGTGGCCGACGGCCGGGTCAAGGGCGTCCACTACCTGATGAAGAAGAACGGCATCACCGAGTACGACGGCTGGGGCACCTTCGTCGACGACCACACCCTCCAGGTCGCGCTCAGCGGTGGCGGCTTCGACGTGGTCACCTTCGACCACTGCATCATCGCCTCCGGTGCCACCACCCGCCTGCTGCCCGGCACCAGCCTGAGCGAGCGCGTGGTGACCTACGAGGAGCAGATCCTCACCGAGCAGCTGCCAGAGAGCATCATCATCGCGGGCGCCGGCGCGATCGGCGTCGAGTTCGCCTACGTGCTGCACAACTACGGCGTGAAGGTCACCATCGTCGAGTTCCTGGACCGCGTGGTGCCGCTGGAGGACGTCGAGGTCTCCACCGAACTCGCCAAGCAGTACCGCAAGCTGGGCATCGAGGTGCTCACCTCGACCCGGGTCGAGTCGATCGACGACAGCGACCCGAACGCCAAGGTGCGGGTGACCGTCACCAAGGACGGGCAGCAGCAGGTGCTGGAGGCCGACAAGGTGCTCCAGGCGATCGGCTTCGCGCCGCGGGTCAACGGCTACGGCCTGGAGAACACCGGGGTCAAGCTGACCGACCGCAACGCCATCGCGGTGGACGGGCGCGGCCGCACCAGCGTCGACCACATCTTCGCGATCGGCGACGTCACGGCCAAGCTGATGCTCGCGCACGCCGCCGAGACGATGGCCGTGATCGCCGCCGAGACCATCGGCGGGGCGGAGACCATGGAGGTCGACTTCGCCATGATCCCGCGCGCCACCTACTGCCAGCCGCAGATCGCCTCCTTCGGCTACACCGAGGCCCAGGCCCGTGACCTCGGCTACGACGTCAAGGTCGCCAAGTTCCCGTTCACCGCGAACGGCAAGGCGCACGGCCTCGGCCACCCGATCGGCTTCGTCAAGGTGATCTGCGACAACACCCACGGCGAGCTGCTCGGCGCCCACCTGATCGGCCCCGAGGTCACCGAGCTGCTGCCCGAGCTGACGCTGGCCCAGCAGTGGGACCTCACCGTCCACGAGGTGGCCCGCAACGTGCACGCCCACCCGACCCTGGGCGAGGCGGTCAAGGAGGCCATCCACGGCCTCGCCGGTCACATGATCAACATGTGACGACCCGGACGTGCCGACGGTGCGGCCCCGCCCGGCGGGGCCGCACCGTCCTCCGCTGTCCTCGACCGGGGACCGGGCGGATCTCGCTCGGGCCAGCTCGGGCCAGCTCGGGCCAGCTCAGGTCAGGTCAGCTCAGTCGGTCGCGCAGCCAGGCCTTGACCTCGGGGGTGACCTCGTCGGTGAGGTCGGCGAACTCCTGGTGCTTGGTCAGGAACTTGGCCACGTACGGGCAGATCGGGACGATCCGCTTCCCGGCGGCCCGGACGTCCGTCAGCGCCGCCTGGACCAGCTGTCCGGCGAGGCCGCGGCCGGCGAAGGCCTCCTCGACCAGGGTGTGGTAGAAGACGCGCTGCCCGTCGTGGTCCAAGTACTCGGTGAAACCGGCGAGTTCACCGTCGACCAGGATCTCGTAGCGGTGCCGCTCGTCCGACCGCTCGACGACGGGGGTGCTGGGGGTGCTCATCGGGAAGGCCTCTCGCGGTTCGTACGGGCTTTCGGTGCGGGGTCAGACTAGCCGCCGGGCGGGGCGGGCGGTTCCGGGCCGGGGTGGGCGTCCACCTTGCCGGGCCGCGCGACGGGCCGGCCGGCTGAGCCGGACGGGCGCGGACCGAGGGGCGCCGGGCGCCCCGGCCCTCTAACGTGGGCGCGACGGCGCCGGGCCCGGCACCGTCGCGACACCGGAGGAGAGCGGAGGGGCCGTTGCTGGTGCGTGCCGCGAAGGCGTCCGGGCCGGCGCAGCCGCCGTCCGACCCAGGGTCCCAGCTGCCGGTGCTGGTCCGGTACGGGCACCGGTCCTGGCTGATCCCGGCCGTGCTGCTGGCGGCGGTGGTGGCCGTGGACGCCCTCACCCCCCGCGACTTCGAGTCGCTCAGCTGGCTGGCCCTGGTTCCGGTGGTCGCCGCGGGGCTGTGCGGTCCGGCGGTCACCGTGGCCTTCGCCGGTCTCGCGGTCGTCGCCTATCCCGGGCTGAACGGCGTCTGGGGCAAGTCCCACGGGATCGAGGACTTCCTGCTGGTGATCGCCGGCTGCGTCCTCGCGTATCCGCTCAGCGTCTTCCGGGCCCGGGCCGCCGCCTACGTCCGCCATCTGCAGGGCGCCGCCGAGACCACCCGGCAGGTGGTGCTGCGCCCGGTGCCGCCGGGCTGGGGCGGGGTGGACGCGGAGGCCCGCTACCTGGCCGCGGACGTCGAGGCCCGGGTGGGCGGCGACTTCTACGACGTGGTGGCCACCCCGTACGGCGCCCGGGTGCTCCTCGGCGACGTCCAGGGGAAGGGCCTGCCGGCGGTCGCCACGGCGGCGGCCCTGGTCGGCTGCTTCCGGGAGGCGGCCTTCCGGGAGGAGGGCCTGGCGACGGTCGCCTCCTGGCTGGAGGAGCGGGTGCACCGGCAGAACCGGCTCTCCGCCCGGCTGGGCGAGGAGGACGAGCGGTTCGCCACGGCGGTGGTCGTCTGGTTCCCCGACGACGCCCCCGGGGAGATCCAGGTGGTCAACTTCGGCCACGACTGCCCGTACGTCCTGGGCCCGGGCGGGGTCCGGCAGCTGCCGCCGGGCAACGGTGTCCCGCTGGGCCTCGCCCCGCTGGCCGGTCGGCTCCCGGAGGTGCAGCGGCTCCGGCTGGGCGTGGACGAGACCGTGCTGATCGTCACGGACGGGGTGACCGAGGCCCGGGACCGCCAGGGCGACTTCTTCGACCTGCGCGCCCACCTGGAGGGCCTGGCCGGCCTGCCCGGGGTCGGGGAGCCCGAGCGCCTGGTGGGTACCGTCGTCGGCGCCGTCCTCCGGCACTCCGGCGGGCGCCTGACGGACGACACCGCGCTGCTCGCGGTCCGCACCAGCAAGGGCAACGGCAAGGGCAGCGGGAACGGCAGCGGGAACGGCAAGGGCTACGGAAGCGGCGGCAACGGAAACGGCGCGGTCTCCGGCTGAGCCGGGGACCGCGCCGGTCGGATGGTCGCGGAGAACGGTGGTCGCGCCTGCCGGGGGTCAGGCCCGCAGTTGGGCCACGGCGAGCGAGGGGCGCGGGATCCGGCTGATCACCGAGCCGATCAGGGTGCCGATCGACACCCCGAACACCGCGGACACGGCGGCCAGCACCGACTGGGCGCCGTTGCCGACCTCGATCTGCGCGGTGTTCAGCAGACCGAAGGAGCCCGGCACCACGATCCAGAACGCGGGCAGGTAGAGCACCTGCCAGAGCGGTCCGCCGGGCAGCCAGTGCACCACGGTGGCCGCGACCGCGGCGCTGACCGCGCCCGCCAGCCCGCCTATCGCCGCGCCGTGGACCGACCCGACCACCACCTGCACGGTGACGCTGACCGCGATCACCGCGACGATCCACGGGATCGCCGCCGGCGGGGTGTTCACGTTGACCACGACGCCCGCCACGGCGATCGCCAGCCCCACCGCGATCACCCACCAACTCGGCCTGGCCACCTGGATGTTGGCCAGCGCACTGGCCGGTACGCCGAGCGCGGTGGTGGCCGCCGCCACCCCGGCGAGGAACAGCGCCAGCTGCACCGCACCGGACACCAGCCGGGCCGTCCCGGCACTGGCGGCGCCCGCCGCGACCTCCGACAGCCCGGTGACCAGCAGCCCGCCCGGCAGCAGGATCGCCAGGGTGGCCACGATCGTGCGCAGCGGGCCCTCCAGCAGGCCGGCCCGGCTGAGCGACAGGACGAGCAGCGCCACCAGGAACCCGGCGGTGACCGGCAGCAGCGGGCGCAGCCTGGGCAGCCGGCGGGCCAGTGCGGTCAGGCCCGCCACGATCAGCGAGCCGGCCCCGGCGGCCAGCACGTTCGCCGTCACCGGTTGGAGGAACAGGCAGACGCCCACCCCGACCGGCAGTGCCCCCAGGTCCGCCACCCAGGCGGGCCAGCGGGCGGGGGCGTGCCGGATGGCGTCCAGCTCGGCCAGGGCCCGGGGGCCGTCCAGCTCACCGGCGCGCAGCTGGTGCGCCAGGTGCAGGACGTCCGCGGTCTGCTCGAACCGCAGCGCGGCGCCGACCGGCCGGAAGCTGGTGGCCTCCACCGCGTCGAGGGCGACGAACAGCCCGTTGGTCAGCGCGGCGACCCGCACCTCGGGAGCCCCCAGTGCCCGTCCGAGGCCGCGGAGTTCCTCCTCGACTTCATGGACGGGAAGGCCCCCGCCCAGCAGGGCGTCGCCCAGTTCGAGCAGCAGGCGGCGGAGCGGGTCGGCGGGGGCCTCGTTGCCCCGGACCGGCGGAGACTTGCTAGACATGGCAGGTATCGTCCCATCCCGCCCGCTTGGGTCCGAATCTGCCCCGGTCTGATCGTTTCGTGCTGCCGCCGCCCGGTCGCCCCGGGGCGACCGGGCCGCGGTCCGGCGGTCAGTTCACATAGACCGCCGGGGCGCCGGACTGGCTGGTGTCGGTGACCGGGCCGTAGCTCGCCGAGAAGTAGCCGTCGCCGGGGCAGAGGCCGGAGCCGCCGCTCTTGGCGAAGTGCTCGTTGGTGAAGGTCAGGCTCTGGCCGCCGTTGTCGGCGGCGCCGGTGAAGGCTCCGCTGAGCCGGTAGGTGCAGGTGATGGTGCCGAACCAGCTGTTCAGGACGGCGGTGGCCTGGATCTGCCCGGCGCTGCCGCCGGTCAGGGTGACGGGCAGGCCCGCGCCGTCGGCGATCGAGACGCCGTACGGGAGGGTGTCGACCGTCAGGCTGCGCACCGAGGTGACGCCGGTGACGTTGGCGGTGCAGGAGCCGAAGGTGAGGCCGGTCAGGGACTCGGTGGCGGTGCCGGGGGCGGCCGGGTTGGTCAGCACGGTGGCGGACAGCCGGGAGGTCGCGCAGGTGACGCCGGTGGTGCTGGTGGCGGTGGAGTAGAAGGTGGCGGAGCGGCCGGCGAGCGGTGCGGCGAGGGCGTCGCCCGCCGCGACGGCGGCGCCACCCGTGCTGCCGGTGGTGAGCACGGGGCCGGCGGCGACGGGGGCGGTCGCGGCGGTCGGGGATGCGGCGACGGTGGCGGGAGCCGCCGCGACCAGGGCGAGCGCGGCGAGTACGGAGACGGTCAGGGCAGCGGTGCGGTGGGGGAGTGCGCGCATGGGAAAGCCTCTTCCTCGGTGAGGGACGGGAAGGCGAACTTCCGCTGCTCCCGGAGGACTCCCGAGGGACGGGGAGCGGGGAGCTGACTCCGTTGTAGGACCGTGTCGGTGACCCGTCAAGGTACGGCGGCGAAGCTGCTGACGTTTCGTCAACAACGATCGGACGGCCCGGTTCGGCGAGCCGACAGCGCGCGGAGAGCGTGGTGTCAGTGCCCTGACAGTTTCCTGGCAGCGCCCTGACGGTGCGGAACGGAAGACTCCGTGACGCCCACTCAGCCGATCGACCGAGAGAGCCGCCCATGCCCCGACCCCGCACCACCGCCACCCTCCGCGGCGCCGCCGCCGCGGCCGTCGGCCTGCTGCTGGCCGCCCTCCCCCCGGCCGCCGCCTCGGCCGCCGCGCCCGCCCCACCGGTGCCGGTCCTGACCTGGGCCAAGCCCTGCGCCCCCGGATTCCAGTGCGACACCGCCCAGGTGCCGCTGGACCACCGCGACCCGCACGGCCGCTCCATCGACCTGGCGCTCATCCGCCACCCCGCCGACGACCCGGCGCACCGGATCGGCACCCTGTTCTACAACCCGGGCGGCCCGGCGATCCCCGGCACCCTGGCGCTGCCCTCCACCACCCCGCTGTTCCCCGAGGAGGTCCGCCGGAGATTCGACATCGTCAGCTTCGACCCGCGCGGCGTCGGCGCCTCCACCACCCTGCGGTGCTTCCCCGACCCGGCCGGCGAACAGGCCCTGCTCGGCGGACTCCCCGCCGGCTACCCGATCGGCGCCGAACAGCAGTCGCGCTGGGCCGACACCTACGCGCAACTGGGCCGCCGCTGCGCCGAGAACGACCGCACCGGCCTGCTCGCCCACTTGTCCACCGCGGACGTCGCCCGCGACCTCGATCTGCTGCGCCAGGCTGTCGGCGACCGCAGGCTCAGCTACCTCGGCACCTCCTACGGGACGTACCTCGGCGCCACCTACGCCAACCTCTTCCCCGGTCGGGTGCGCGCCATGGTCCTGGACAGCGCCGTCGACCCGGTGGCCTGGTCCACGGGCCGCACCCCGCAGGACCGGGCACTGCCGCCGTTCCTGCGCACCGGCAGCGACCTCGGCTCGGCCCGCACCCTGGACGACTTCCTCGACCGCTGCGGCGCCGCCACCCCGGCCGACTGCGCCTTCTCCGCGGGCAGCCCGGAGGCGACCAGGGCCAAGTACGCCGCGCTGACAGAGCGCCTGGCGCACGGACCGGTCACCGTCGGCACCGGCGCGCAGGCCGTCACCTACGACGAGGCGAGCGCCGTCTCGACCGTCGCGCTGCTGCTGTACTCGGCCCAGCCGCTGCCGCAGCTCGGCAGCCGCGGCTGGGCCGCCCTGGGCGGGCAGTTGCAGAGCCTGTGGACCGCCGCCGACAACCCGGCGGCACCCCTGCCGACCGGTGCGCAGCCCGGCCAGACGCAGGTCCTCGGCGTGCTGTGCGCCGACACCGTCAACCCGCCCGCCGGCACCGGCTACCCGGCCCTCGCCGACCTCGCCCGGGAGCGCTCCGGCGCCCTCGGCCCGTACTGGGTCTGGCAGACCCAGCGCTGCGCCGACTGGCCGGCCGAGGCCGCCCGGGACCGCTACACCGGGCCCTGGGACCGCTACACCGCCGCGCCCGTGCTGGTCGTCGCCAACACCGGCGACCCGGCCTGGCCGTACCAGGGCTCCCGCGCGCTGGCCGACACCCTGGCCCGCGGCCGGCTGCTGACCGTCGACGGCCCGGGCCACAGCGTGCTCGGCAACCCGAGCGGCTGCGCCGCCGGCTACGAGGCGCGCTACCTGCTGGACGGCGACCTGCCGCCGCGCGGCCGGGTCTGCGCGCCGGACGGGCCGCCGTTCCGGTAGCGGTCGGTGACCGGCGGGCGGGCCTGCCCGGATCGGTGACGGTCCGGTCCGGCCCGGTTCAGTGCTCGCGGTCGCCGCCGCCGTCCTGGTCCGACGGCTCTCGGCCCCGCGCGTGGTGGCGCCGGAGGAACCAGACCAGCAGGGTGACGGCGACGAGAGCGGCGATCGTGATGGCGGCGACCCGGCCGACGGTGCCCTCCACCCTGCTGTAGGCGGCTCCGGCGAAGTAGCCCAGAAGGGTGAAGCCGAAGGCCCAGGCCAGCCCGCCGAGGGCGTTGTAGAACAGGAACCGGCGGTACGGCATCCGGGACATCCCGGCCAGCGAGGGCACCAGCGGGCGGAAGAAGGCGATGAAGCGGCCGACGAACACGGCGGCCGGTCCGCGCCGGCGGATCAGGTCCTGCGCCGTCTCGACCCGCTTCGCGTGCCGCCGCAGCGGGCGGGTGCGCAGGATCGTCGGGCCGAGGTGGCGGCCGATCTCGTAGCCGGCGGAGTCCCCGAGGACGGCCGCGCAGACCACCACCAGGATCATCCAGCCGAGCGAGACGCTGCCCTGGTGGGCGATGAAGCCGCCGAGGACGGCGGCCGACTCGCCCGGGATGAAGAAGCTGAAGAACAGCGCGTCCTCGGTGAAGACCATGGCGCCGACGACCGCGTACACGACCGGGCCGGACAGTCCGCGCAGCCAGTCGGTGATCGCGTGCATCCGCCGCACCTCGCCGGTGATCGGTCCCCTTTCTGCCCCAATGTAACGCTTGTCCGGTGTGGTGCTTGTCGGCGGTGCCGTGCCCGCCCGGGTGCACGAACGGAGCGGAGGGCGGCCGGAGTGGGTCAGAAACCCGGCCTATGACCCCATAGGAAAGGGGGTACTACTCGGATCTGGTCGGTGCACGGAGGATTCCCGGTGTATTGATCATCAACGGGACGAGGGAATCACGTGCAACTGAGCAGAATGGCCGCCGCCACCGCCGTCGCCGCAGGGGCCACCGGGCTCGTCGCGGCGGCGGTGCTTCCGACCGCGGCGGCGGCGAATCCGGTGGCAGCGACTCCGGTGACCACGACTCCGGTGACCGCTACGGCGCCCGGAACGTCGGCGACCGCGACGGAGGCCTCCCTGGAACTGCGCGGACTGCCCCGCGACTTCGAACCCGGGGCCGACTGGCAGGAGTTCGCCGTCGTTCTCCACCGCTCGGAGACGGACGGGCGGTTCAACCGGCTGTTCTTCGAGGTCCACGACACCCAGTACGCCGGGATCAGGTCCGATCAGATCGAGGTCCAGTACTTCCTCGACGGCCGGTGGCAGTCGACCACGTCGTCCAACGATCCGACGGACAACTGGCAGGACTTCCCGCTCCCGGAGGACGAAGGGCCCATTCCGCCCGGTGTCACGGAGATTCCGATCCGGTTGAAGTTCGGGCCGGACAACCCGTTCACCGACCGGGTCGACATCGGCGTCAGGAGTTACCTCGGCAAGGACGACATCGTGCAGATGCAGCCCGTGAAGGTCATCCGGCTCGTCCCCGGACATCCGACCCCGACGACGACGCCGACCACCACCCCGACGTCGACGCCCACATCCACGCCCACGTCCACGCCCACCTCGACACCCACGTCCACGCCGACGTCGACGACCACCCCGACGGCCACTCCGAGCGGCACGCCCACGGACCCCGGTGGCCCGGGGGAGTCACCCGGCCCCGGCCCCTCCGGCAGCCCGAGCCCGTCCGCCTCGGCGGCCCCGCCCGCAGCGGGCCCAGGCACCGGCGGCGAGCGCTCCCCCGGGCCGGCAGCCCCCGCGCCCGGGGCTGAACTGGCCCGCACGGGAGCGGACTTGGTCGGCACCGCGCTGCCGGTCGGCCTCGTCGCGATCGCTGCGGGTGCCGCCCTCGCCCTCGCCGCCCGGGCGGCCCGTGCTCGCCGCCGACGGCGCTGAACCCCACCACGACCAGAACCCCCGAGGGCGGGACGGCAGTTCGCCGTCCCGCCCCGTTCCGTCCGGCTCGATCCGCCCCGACGTCCGTGGACCCCACCATGCCGCTTTCCCCCCGAGTGCCCGACCTCCCCAGCCTGGAGCTGCTGCTCGCCGTCGCCCGGCTCGGCAGTCTCGGCCGGGCCGCCCGGGAGGTCGGCATCAGTCAGCCGGCCGCCTCCGCCCGGATGCGGGTGATGGAGACCAGGATCGGGGTAGGCCTCCTCGAACGCTCCCCGAACGGTTCCCGCCTGACGCCGGCCGGGGTGCTGGTCACCGGCTGGGCCGGCCGGGTGCTGGAGGCCGCCGGGGCGATGGACGCGGGGATCGAGGCGCTGCGCGGCGAGCGCGACGACCGGTTGCGGGTCGCGGCGAGCCTGACGGTGGCCGAGCACCTGTTGCCCGGCTGGCTGGTCGCCCTGCGGGCGGAACGGCCGGACACCGTGGTCTCGTTGAGCGCCGACAACTCCGGTCTGGTGGCCGAGAAGGTGCTGCGCGGCGAGGTCGACCTCGGGTTCGTCGAGAGCGCCACCGTCCCGGCCGGGCTGGACACCGCGGTGGTGGCACGGGACGAGCTGGTGGTGGTGACCGCCCCGCAGCACGCCTGGGCGCGCCGCAGCCGGGTCGCCCCCGAGGAGTTGGCGGCCGCCCGGCTGATCCTGCGGGAGGCGGGGTCGGGTGCCCGGCAGGTGCTGACGGCCGTGCTGGCGCCGCACGGCGGGCCGGCCGGCCCGCTGCTGGAGCTTCCCTCCTCGACGGCGGTGAAGGCCGCAGCGGTCGCCGGGGCCGGGCCGGCCGTGCTCAGCCGGCTGGCGGTCGAGGAGGACCTGCGGGCGCGGCGGCTGGTGGCCGTCCAGGTCACCGGGGTGGACCTGAGCCGGTCCCTGCGGGCGGTCTGGCCCAGCGGCCGGCGTCCGCAGGGACCGGCCCGCGACCTGCTGTCGATGGCCGGCCGCGCGGTCCGCCGGGGTCCGGGCCGTACCGCCTCGGGGACGGCGTACGGCTCCGGCTCCGGTCCGGCGTTCGGTTCGGCGTCCGGTCCCGGCTCAGCCCGCCGCTGACCGGGCCGCCTCGCCCATCGGCCGAAGCAGCCGAAGCAGCCGGAGCAGCCGGAGCAGTCGCAGCCGATCGACGGGCCGCAGCCCCAGGCCGGGCGGTCGCACCGAGGAACACGACGGGTGAGCCGCGGCGCAGGCTTCCTTAGCGGAACGTAAGTTCTGCGCGGCGCTCCTTGCCGCCGCCCCGCGGGCGGCGGCACGCTCTGGGACACCCACCCGCCGTACCAGCCGCTGGAGCCGCCATGTCCCCGTCCGCCGCCGTCCCGGCCGCCCCCGCTCCCCGCCCCCAGCCGCCCGGCGCGGACCGCGCCCGGCGGCGGCGCGCCCTGATCGGCGGGTCGCTGGGCAACCTGGTGGAGTGGTACGACTGGTTCGTCTACGCCAGCTTCGCCGTCTACTTCGCCGACGACTTCTTCCCCGGCAGCGATTCCACCGCCAAGCTGATGAACACGGCCGGCATCTTCGCGGTCGGCTTCCTGATGCGCCCCGTCGGCGGCTGGCTGCTCGGCCGGGCCGCCGACCGGCACGGCCGCAAGAGCGCGCTCACCCTGACCGTCACCATGATGTCCGCGGCCGCCGTGCTGATCGCCGTCGCCCCGACCTACGCGCGGGCCGGCTACCTCGGCGCCGTCGTGCTGCTGCTCGCCCGGTTGCTCCAGGGCATGAGCATCGGCGGCGAGTACGCAGCCAGCGCCACCTACCTCACCGAGGCCTCCGCACCGAACCGGCGCGGCCTCGGCTCCTCCTTCCAGTACGTCTCGATGACCTGCGGCCAGCTCCTCGGCCTGGGCATCCTGATCGTCCTGCAGCACACCCTCAGCAGCGCCCAACTGCACTCCTGGGGCTGGCGGTTGCCCTTCCTGCTCGGCGCCGTGCTGGCCGTCGTGGTGCTCTGGCTGCGCCGTCGGCTGCCGGAGACCGAGGCCTTCGCCGCCGAGTCCGCCGGCCGGGAGCGGGCCGACGCCCGCGGCACCCTGCGCAGCCTGTGGGAGCACCGACGCCAGGCCGCCCTGGTGATGGCCCTGACCCTCGGCGGCACCGTCGCCTACTACACGTTCACCACCTACCTGACCAAGTACCTGATCGGCAGCGCCGGGCTCGCCAAGGACACCGCCACCCTGGTCAGCTTCACCGCGCTCGCCGTGTTCGCCGCCGTCCAGCCGCTGGCCGGGCTGCTCTCCGACCGGATCGGCCGCCGCCCGCTGCTGATCACCTTCGCACTCGGCTGCACCGTCGGCACCTACCCGCTGATGACCGCCCTCGGCTCGGCCTCCGGCTACTGGTCCGCGCTCGGCCTCTCGCTCGTCGCGCTGCTCGTCGTCACCGGCTACACCTCGATCAACGCGGCCGTGAAGGCCGAACTCTTCCCCACCCGGATCCGCGCCCTCGGCGTCGCGCTGCCGTACGCCCTCGCCAACGCGCTGTTCGGCGGCACCGCCGAGTACATCGCGCTCTGGTTCAAGAACAGCGGCCACGAGTCCGGCTTCTTCTGGTACGTCTCCGGCTGCGCGCTGGTCTCCCTGGTCGTCTACGTGCTGATGCCCGACACCCGGCACGCCGTGCTCGACCCCGCGGAGACCCCGGCGCCGACCGCCGCGGCGCAGCCCGTACCGTAGTCACCTCACCGCCGGGGAGGGTTCGTGCACATGCTGCTGGTCGAGGACGACGACCGGATGGCCCAGGCCCTCGCCACCGCGCTCGCCCGGCGCGGCCACACCGTGCGCCGGGTGGTCCGCGCCGCCGAGGCGCTGCGGCACGTCCGGGAGGCCGAGTTCGTCCTGCTCGACCTCGGCCTGCCCGACCTGGACGGCCTCGACCTGCTGCGCAAGCTGCGCACGGTGTGCGCGGTGCCGCTGATCGTGGTCACCGCGCGCAGCGAGGAGCGGGACGTCCTCCAGGGCCTGCGGGCCGGCGCCGACGACTACGTGGTCAAGCCGTTCCGGATGGCCGAACTCATCGCCCGGATCGACACCGTGCGCCGCCGCACCGGCGCCGCCCCGGAACCGGCCGGCGGGCAGCGGCAGGTGCGCACCGGGGACGTCACGATCGACCCGGCGGCCCGCACCGTGACCGTCGGCGGCGCCGAAGTCCGGCTCACCCGCCGCGAGTTCGACGTGCTCGCGCTGCTCGCCGCGCAACCCGGCGACGTCCGCTCCCGCGAGGAGATCCTGGACCGGATCTGGGGCGACGCCTTCCTCGCCTCCTCCCGCTCGCTGGACGTGCACGTGGCCGGCATCCGGGCCAAGACCGGCCGGGCCGCCCTGGTCCGCACCATCCGCGGCTACGGCTACCAACTCGGCTCCCTGGAAGGCCGGTGAGGCGCCGGCTGCTGGCGGTGCTCACCGCGCTGATCGGTGCGGCCGTGCTGCTGCTCGCCCTGCCGCTGGCCGACTCCTACGCCCGCGGTCGCACCGAACACCTGCTGCTGCAACGCCGGGCCGACGGCGTCCGCTTCGCCGAGCTCGCCGACCGGATCCGCACCGACGCCGACCGCCGTGAACTCGACGCCGAACTCACCCGCTACGCCCAGCTCTACGGCGCCGCCGTGACGGTGGTCGACACCGCCGGACACACCGTCGGCCGGGCCGGTCCGGCCCCGGTCGGCCCCGCCGCCCGGCAGGCCGAGGACCGCGCCCTGACCGGCCGCTCCACCGAGGCGCTGCCCACCGTCCTGCCCTGGGGGCCGGACACCGTGGTGCTGGCCGAACCGGTCGGCCAGGACGAACGGGTCGGCGGCGCCGTCCTGTTGACCGTCCCCACCGACGCTGCGCGGCACGACGTGCTGGTCCGCTGGACGCTGATCGCGGCCGGCGCCGTCACCGCCTTCGGCGCCGCCGCCCTGGTCGCGGCCGGCATCGCCCGCTGGCTGCTGCGGCCCGTCCACGAACTCGACCGCGCGGTCGCCACCATGGCCGACGGCTGCTTCGAACCGCGCGCCGCCGTCGCTGCCACCGCCGACACCGGCCCGCCCGAACTGCGGCGGCTGCGCGAGCACTTCGACGGCATGGCGGCGGCGGTCGGCGAATCGCTGCGCCGCCGCCGGGACTTCGTCGCCGACGCCTCGCACCAGCTGCGCAACCCGCTGGCCACCCTGGTGCTGCAACTGGAGAACGCCGAGCCGTACGTCGCGCCGGGCCCCGGCCGGCAGGCGCACGCCCTCGCCCTGGACGAGGCGGACCGGCTGGGGGAGCTGCTCGACGGCCTGCTCGCCCTGGCCCGGCTGGAGGCGGCCGCCGCGCCGGTCGAGGAGCAGGACGTCTCCGCGGCCGTGGCCGAGCGGGTGGCGGCCTGGGGCCCGGTGTTCGAGGCGGGCGGCCCGGAGCTGACCGCCGAGATCACCCCCGGGCTGCGTGCCCGCGCCCTGCCCGACGCGGCCGGGCGGATCCTGGACGCCCTGCTGGACAACGCCGGCAAGTTCGTCCCGCCCGGGGCCCAGGTCCGGGTGACCGTCCGGCCCGGCCCGGACGGCGGCGCGGTGGTCCGGGTCCGGGACACCGGCCCCGGTGTCCCGGACGCTCAACTCCCCTTGCTGCTGGGGCGCTTCGCCCGCGCACCGGAGCACCAGAACCTCCCGGGCACCGGTCTCGGCCTGGCCATCGCGGACGAACTCGCCCGGGCCGGCGGCGGAACGCTCACCGTCGCGCCCTCGCTGCCGCACGGGCTGACCGTCGAGTTCCGCCTCCCCGCGCCCTGAGCGGTTCAGTGGTGCCGGCTCAGTGGTACCAGGTGCGGATGGAGGCGGCGGCCTCCCGGACGTCCGCGCGCCCGGCGCGGATGCGGGCGGCGAGGTCGGCGGCGGCCTTCGGGCCGGCGGTGACGGTGACGCCGGAGGCGGTGAGGTAGGCGGCGGCGACGACGGCGGCGAAGTGCTCGTTGCCGGACTCCAGCGCGGGCACCCGGATGAGCTGGTGCATCAGCGCGGCGGCGCGCTGGTGCGGGCCCTCGTACACCGGCACGTCCATGACCTCGTCGGCGTGCCGGGCCACGGCGGCGGAGAGGGTCCCGTAGTCCGTGATGTCGGGGTCGGTGGGCAGGAAGCGGTGGGCGATGTCCAGCAGCCAGGCCCGGTCGATGCGCAGGATCACGCCGCGTCCAGGGCGGGTCCGCGCCGCCTGCGCGCGTGCTGTTCGGGGGCCGCATGGATCTGGACCTGGACCTGGACCTGGTCGGCCGGCCGGACGTTCAACCACATGCCCCGCAGCGTAGCCAGGTGTACCGGGAGCTACAAACCGGGCGCGGCGGGTTCGGGGGCGGCAGGGCGGCACCTCCTGACCGACCAGCACCTCCTGACCGGCCGTCACCCGTACACCGAGCGGTAGTAGGCCGCCGCCCCCGGGTGCAGCGGGACGGCGCCGGTGGAGACGGCGAAGCGGGGTTCCAGCCGGGCGCCGGCCGTCACCGAGCGCAGCAGGGTGGCCCATTGGTCGAAGAGGATGCCGAGCAGCTGTCGGACGGCGTCCTCGGGGACGCCCGGCCGGGCGGTCAGGTAGTTGCCGACGCCTAGGGTGGGGACGGGCGCGGCCAGGTCGTAGGCGCCGGCGGGCAGGGTGACGGCCGTGTACACCGGGCCGTAGCGCTCCCGCAGTTGCGCGGCGACGGTGTCCAAGGGCACGAACCGCAGCGGCAGTTCACGGGCGAGCGCGGACACCGCGGGGGTCGGCACGCCGCCGGACCAGAACACCGCGTCCAGGGTGCCGTCGCGCAGCGCGTGCAGTGACTCGGCCAGTCCGAGGGACTGCTGCCGTACGTCGATCCCCGCCCGGCGCAGCAGCCGCCCGGCCGTCACCTGGTTGCCGGAGCCCACCGCGCCGGTGGCCACCCGGCGGCCCGCCAGGTCGGCCAGCTCGCGCACCGGCCCGTCGGCCGGGGCGAGCAGGTGTAGGTAGTTGACGTACACCCGGGCCAGCGCCGTCAGGCCGATCGGACGCTCGAAGGTGTCGCGGCCCAGGACGGCGTCCTCGGCGACGTCGGCGGTGGTGAGCGCCAGGTCCACCGAGCCGTCGGCGAGCTGCTGGAGGTTGTCGACGCTGGCCGCGCTGCTCACCGGGGTGAGGGTGGGGTGTCCGCTCGCGTTCACGGCCTCGGTGAAGGAGTGTCCGAAGGCGTTGTACGGCCCGCCCTCGGGCCCGGTGGCCAGCCGCAGCGCGCGGTCCGGTGCCTCGTGGCGGGAGCAGCCGGCCGTGCTGCCCGTGCCGAGGGCCGCCGCCAGGGCCGCGCCCAGCAGGGTGCGGCGGCGCGGGGCGCTGGCGGTCATGGCGGGAAGGGTAGCCCAGCCCGGGGCTGCGGCGGGCGCCGGGCCCGGGAACGCGGGCACCGCCGGGCCCTGGGAGCAGGACCCGGCGGTGCCGGAGGTGGTGCGGGGTGCGGGCCGTGCGTCAGGCGCGGCGGCCGCGCTTGCGGCGGGCGAGGAGGACCGCTCCACCGCCGACCGCCAGCAGGGCGACGGCCGCGGCCGCGATCGGCCCGGTGGCGGAGTTGGCGCCGGTCTCGGCCAGCGGCGGGCCGGAGACGCTGCTGGTGGCCCCGGCGACGGCGGTGGAGCCGGTGGCCGAGGTGGCCGAGCCGGCCGGGGTGGTGGCGGAGGAGCCGCCGGTGGGCCGGCCGCTCGGGGTGTCGCCGCCGACCGGGGCGCCGGTGGTCGGGTCCAGGATCAGGGTGGCCGACTGCGGGTTCTTGAAGTCGAACATGCCCTCGATGGAGCCGGCGTGCTCGTCGAAGGAGGAGTCGCCGATCCGGCCGGTCTTCCAGTTGTCCTCGACGAAGCGCAGGATCGAGGTCTGGTCGGTCTGGGTGTGGTCGACGAAGTTGGCCTTGGCGTACGGCGAGACGACCAGCAGTGGCAGGCGCGGGCCGAAGCCGCAGCGGTCGGCGTAGCCGCCCCAGCCGGCGTCCTTGCCGCACTGGCCGGCGCCGCTCAGGCTGTCGTTGGCCGCGTCCCGGGAGCCGTTGACCGGCTCGGCGAACTTGTGGTCGTACCAGCCGTCCGAGTCGTCGTAGGCGATGACGACCGCGGTGGAGGCCCAGTCCTTGGACTTCTGGAGCTTGTTGACGGTGTCGACGACGAACTGCTGCTCGTCCAGCGGGTCGGAGTAACCGGCGTGGCCGTCCTGGTAGTTGGCGGCCTTGAGGTAGCTGACGGCGGGCAGGTTGCCGTGCTGGAGGGCGGAGTCGAAGTCGGTCAGGTCGTACTGGTGGTTGGCCTGGCCGGCGTGGCCGATCTCGTCGACGTCCTTCGGAGCGAGGTGCTTCGGGTTGGCCGTGGACTTGTAGTACTGGAAGGGCTCGTGGTGCGGGTTGTAGTCGGTCTGCGAGGCGCCCACGATGTTCTTGTGCGCGGAGTCGCAGACCGCCTTGCCGTCCTTGGTCCCGGTCGGCTTGAAGCCGCCCTGGAACCAGCCCCAGCTGACGCCCTTGTCGTTGAGCAGGTCGCCGACGTTCCTACCGGTCATCACCAGCTGGTTGTGCGCGGCGCTGGAGCAGTCGTCGTAGCCCGGGTCCGGGTCGTTGATGAGGGTGCCGATGCCCTTGGCGTCCGGGGAGGCCACCACGTAGGCGTCGGTGGTCTGCTGGCCGGTCTTCGGGTCGACCGGGTAGCCGCCGTGAGTGTTGCCGGTGATCAGGTTGATCGCGCCCGGGGTGGAGGGCCCGTAGTTGGTACCGAAGGAGTTGTCGCTCATCGCGAAGCGCTGGGCGTAGTTCCAGTAGCCGGTGACGGTGTTGCCGTCGTAGTAGTCCATCACCAGGCCGGGCGCGGTGTACATCGGAGCCTTGCAGTTCTCGATGTCGGTGTGCTCGACGAACTTGTCCATCTTGCCGCCGTCGAAGGCGAGCTGCTCGTCCTTGTAGGTGTGGTCCTGGTCGCAGGTGACCGCCTGGGACGGGCTCAGCCGGACCGGGTTGTTCCGGTTCGGGTTCCTGTGCAGCAGGTCGTCACTCAGGCCGTCCACCTTGGGGGTGTCGGGCTTGGCGGTGAACTTCACCTTGTCGTCGGCGGTGTTGGCCGCGTTCGGGTAGGTGCCGAAGTAGTGGTCGAAGGAGACGTTCTCCTGGAATATCACCACCAGGTGCTTGACCGGGGTGGCGGTCTGCGGGCCGTCGGCGGCGAAGGCCGCCCGGGCACCGCCGAAGGCGGTCAGCGAGGCAGCACCGAGCAGGCCGGCACCGTAGCGGAGCCACCTGTCGCGGGAGGGAACTGCGTGCATGGTCGGATCCTCGACGTCATCGTCATGTGTGTCAGAAGTTGGGGCCGTGACGCGCGTAGCACGAGCGGCGCGGCGGCTAGACGCTAGAGCGTAGCGGTGAACACGGTTGACGAGTGCATGTGAACACGCGGTAAATCGCCGAGGTCCGGAACTCTTCGCCAGGGCTGCCGACGGGAAGACAAGTCCGTTGAATGCCCCCGAATCCGACGAATACGGGACGCCTTTCGACGGTTTCCGGCCAGAAATGTCGCTTCCATCCCGGCGGGGGTCGCCGACGGGCCGGGCGCGAAACCGTGGTCGATCTCACGCACGCCCCCGCCCCCGCCTCCGCTGCGGAGCGGGGCGGGGGCGGGAGATGAGGGACGGGAGATGAGGGACGGGGGGTGAGGGGCCGGGAGGTGGGGACCGGGGGCGGGGGTGGTCGGGGTGCCCGCCCCCGGTCCGGTCAGGCTCCGGCCGCGGCGGCCTCGCCCTGGAGGCCCTGGAGTGCGGCGACCAGGGCGTCGACGTCCTGCACGGTGTTGTACAGGGCCAGCGAGGCCCGCGCCGCGCTCTGCAACCCGTAGGCGGCGAGGGCGGGTTGGGCGCAGTGGTGGCCGGCCCGGATGGCGATGCCCTGCTGGTCGAGTGCCCCGGCGAGGGCGATCGGGTCCGTCCCGGCGAGCAGGAAGGTGAGCACCCCGATCTTGCCCGGGGCCTCGCCGATCAGCCGCAGCCCGGGCACCGTCCGCAGTGCCGCGGTGGCGTACGCGGTGAGCTGCTCCTCGTGCGCGGTGGCGGCCGCGCGGTCCAGCCCGGCGACGTACCGCAGGGCGGCCCGCAGCCCGGCGACCCCGCCGATGTGGCCGGTACCGGCCTCCAGGCGGTGCGGGACGGGGGCGTAGCTGGTCTCCTCGAAGCTCACCGAGTCGATCATGTTGCCGCCGCCCTGCCACGGGGGCATGGCCTCCAGCAGCTCCCGCTTGCCGTACAGCGCGCCGATCCCGGTCGGGGCGAAGATCTTGTGCCCCGAGAAGGCGTAGAAGTCGGCGTCCAGCGCGGTGACGTCCACCGGGAAGTGGGCCACCGCCTGGGCGCCGTCGACCAGTACCTTGGCGCCGTAGCGGTGGGCCAGCGCCGTCATCTCGGCCACCGGCGGCACCGTCCCCAGCACGTTGGAGGCGTGGGTGAGGGCCACCAGCTTGGTCCGGAAGGAGAGCAGGTCCCGGTAGGCGTCCTGGTCCAGCTGCCCGTCCGGGAGCAGCGGGATCGGGACGACCCGGGCCCGGCGCTCCTTGGCGATCAGTTGCCAGGGCACCAGGTTGGAGTGGTGCTCGGCGGCGGAGACCAGGATCTCGTCGCCGACGCCGAGGTTGGCCCGGCCCCAGGTCTGGGCCACCAGGTTGACGGCCTCGGTGGTGCCCCGGACGAAGACGATCTCGTCCGGGTCCGGGGCACCGAGCAGCTTGGCGGCCTCGGCGCGGCCCTCCTCGTAGATCTGGGTGGCCTGCTTGGCGAGGGTGTGCGCCCCCCGGTGGACGTTGGAGGTGCCCGCCGAGTAGTGCTCGCCGACCGCCTCGACCACCTGGCGGGGCTTGAGGGTGGTGGCGCCGTTGTCCAGCCAGACCAGCGGGCGGCCGTTGACCTCGCGGTGCAGCTGGGGGAAGTCGCGGCGGACGGCCTCGACGTCGAAGCCCGCGGCGGGGGCGGTGGGCGGTGACGTCCGGTCGGCCCGGCTGGGCAGCCAGTAGCGGGGGCCGCCGGCGGCGTGGGCGAGGGCCTCGGGGAGCGGGAACGGGGGCGCGGCGGCCGGGGAGGCGGCTGCCGGGGAGGTGGTGGGAGCGCTCGGTGCGGCCGCAGCTCCCGGAACAGCCGGGGCTCCAGGAACGGCCGTTGCCCCCGGGGCCGCGTTGACGCCGGTGCCGCGCCCGAATCCGTCAGGAGTAGTCATGGTAGTTGGACACCTCGACGTTCTGCAGGACGGCGACGGCGTCGTCCACCAGCGCGGCGGTCGAGAAGTAACTGGTCACCAGGTAGGAGGTGATGGCCTGCCGGTCGACGCCCATCGCGCGGACCGCCAGCCCGGGCTCGACCTCGTCCGGGACCTTGGCCGGCCGCAGGCCCACCACGCCCTGGCGCTCCTCGCCGACCCGCATCAGCAGGATGTTGGTGGTGCCGGGCGCGGAGTTGGCCGAGCCCTTGAGGTCCAGCTTGTCGGAGGGCAGCAGCGGCACGCCGCGCCAGGTCAGGAACGGGCTGCCGAACAGCTCGACGATCTGCGGCGGCACCCCGCGCCGGGTGCACTCGCGGCCGAACGCGGCGATCGCCCGCGGGTGGGCCAGGAAGAAGGCGGGCTGCTTCCAGACCCGGGCGAGCAGCTCGTCCAGGTCGTCCGGGGTGGGCGCGCCGCCGCGGGTGCGCACCCGCTGGGTGGGCACCACGTTGTTGAGCAGGCCGTACTCGGGGTGGTTGAGCATCTCCCACTCCTGGCGCTCGCGCAACGCCTCGACGGTCAGCCGGAGTTGGGCCTGGACCTGGTCCATGTCGGAGTTGTAGATGTCCGCGACGCGGGTGTGCACCTTGAGCACGGTCTGGGCGATGCTCAGCTCGTACTCGCGCGGGCTCTCGTCGTAGTCGACGAAGGTCTCCGGCAGGTACGGCTCGCCGGAGTGGCCCGAGCTGAGGTCGATCGGGTGCTCGGCGTCGACCTGGCCCCGGGTGGCCGCGAACTCGTCCAGCTGGGTGCGCAACGAGGGCTCCCGGTCGGCGAGTTCGGTGAGCAGGCGGCGGTCCAGGCTGAGCACGGTACAGGAGCTGACGGCCTTCACCCGGTACGGCATCGCGGTGCCGGCCGCCCAGGCGGCGGCGTCGAAGAAGTCGCCGTCGCCGAGCATGCCCAGCAGGGCGTCCTGGCCGTACTCGCCGGTGGCGCGCTTCTCGGCCCGCCCGGAGGCTATGACGTGCAGCTGCTCGGCCGGGGCGTCGGCGTCGACGATCAGCTCGCCGGGCGGGACCTCGCGCTCGGTGAACCCGGCGGCCAGGGCGGTGAGCACCGGGCCGTCGACCTGGCTGAGGAAGGCCAGTTCGCGCAGGTCCTCGGGGATGACCCGGGTGGCGCCGGAGCCGTCGACGTAGGTGCCGACCAGGCCGTCGCCGAGGATGAAGCCCCGGCGGCGGTTGACCCGGAAGACGCCCGCCTCCAGGTCCACCCAGGGCAGCACCCGCAGCAGGTAGCGCGGGGTGATCCCGAGCATCTGCGGCACGGTCTTGGTGGTGGTGGCGAGGTTGCGGGCGGCGGAGGTACTGAGGCTCTGCTGGCTGGGCTGGTTCTGCGGAACGGCCTCGGTGGTCACGGCTGGTCCCCTCTGCGGCAGGTGTGGGAGGACGGGATCCGACCGGTGTCGGACCGCCTCGCCGAATCTTGCCGTCGGAACGGATTGACGTGGGCACGTTTGAAGGCACCGGAGAGCGGACAGTTCCTGCGCAAACGGGCGACTCCAGCCCGCCAAACTCACTCGATCGGGTGCTCTTTCCATAACGGGGGCCGATGCTTCCCCAAGCGCACCTAGGAAGCACGGGGGGCGAGTTGGGGCGCACGGTGGGGGCGCCCCGGCCCGGGTGCCGGAGGGGCGGGTTGCATCTGTGGGTCGGGCTGCCGCCGGGCCTGACCGAGGAGGCCGCGGCCGGGGAACCGGCCGGCTTGGTGGAGGCCGCCGCGCGCCTGAGGTCCGACGCGCCGGGGGGCTGGTGGCTCAGGCGTGGACCACAGGCGGCCCTCAGGCGTAGACCGCGATCCGGGGCTCGACCGTGCCCCGGGCGGGCGAGTGCAGGACGGTGATCCGGTAACTCTCGGTGAGGGTGTGGCCGGAGTGCAGGACGATCTTCGCCGGGATCAGCGCGGTGTACAGCGTGCCGGTCTGGCTGGCCAGCGGCACGGTGTGCCAGCTGCCGTCCGTCCCCCGCAGCTCCAGCCGGATGTCGGAGGGGCTGAGGAACGGGCCCCGCTGGGGCGACTCGACCAGGATCTGCGGGGCGACCGTCTGATCCTTGGGGGTGTCGTTGCGGTAACGGAAGGTGATCTGGTGCGGCGCCCGGTCGGTCGGCAGTGCGGAGTTGGGCAGGTCCACGAAGCGCACCGGCGCGGCAGCGGCCGGACCGGAGGCGGTTGCCGTGCGGCCCGTGCTGCCTGTGGTGGCCGTGGTGGCCGTGGTGGCCGTGGTGGCCGTGGCGGCCGGGGGCGCGGCGGCCGCCCGCGCGGGCGCCGTGAGCGCTGCGGCGGGCAGGACGGCGAGGGCGGCGGCGGTCAGCACCAGAGCCCGGCGGGGGATCGTCCTGGACGGCATGGCGCCTCCTTCGGTCGAGGGGCGGCTGGGGGCCGGTCGCCCGGCGGACGGTGTCCGCGGGGCCACGGACGGTCGCCGGCCGGGCGGTTCGTACTCCACCACCTTGCACGTGCCCGGCGGATGGCGCATCCGCCGGGCCCGTGCCCGGCGGATGCGGTGATCAGCGCAGCGGGCGGCAGAGCAGCGCGTCCGGGACGCCGTACTGGAGCCAACGCCAGGTGTCGGCGACCCCGGCGACGTACTCGCCGTCGGCGCACTGGCCCTTGTAGGAGCCGGGCGCCCAGTCGCTCGCGACCGAGCCGCCGTTCGCCGGCCGGTTGTCGCCGTGGTCGAACCAGACCGTGCGACCGGTGCTCGGCAGCGCGGTGGCGGCCGGGGCGCAGAGCAGTGCGGACATCGCGTTGTTGCGGACGCTGTAGCCCACGGCGAAGGCGTTGTCCGGGCACTGGAGCTTGTCGTAGCCGGAGGCCCAGTCGCCGCCGGTGACGTAGCGCTGGTCGGTGACGGTCACCCAGTCCCCGGCGCCCAGCGGCGGCTGCCCGGCGTCGGTGCACAGGCCCCGGCTGCTGCCGCGGCCGAGGCCGGCCAGCCGCTGGCCGTCCGGGCAGTCACCCTTGCGGTTGCCGGGGCTCCAGTCGGGCCGGGCCAGCATCCGCGCCGAGACGTTCTGGTCGCCGTGGTCGAGGTCGAGCATGTTCCAGCGGGCGACCGGTGTGACCGGCCCGGTGTACGAGGGGGCGTTCACCAGCTTGTTCCAGTCGGCTGCGCGCCAGTCGCCCGGGTCGTTCAGGCCGAGCTGCCGGCCGCCGGTGTCGTAGGAGAGCAGCGCCCAGCTGTCGTTCGGGACGCCGTCGTGCTGCCAGCCGACCAGCGGCCAGACCGCGAAGTCGGTGTCGTTGGCGACCAGGAGGTCGGTGAAGCGGTCGAACCAGGCCTGCTCCTTGGCGTCGGTCGAGCCGCGACCGGCGGCGCCGAACTCGCTGACCCAGACCGGGGCGGTGAAGTGCTGGCCGTCCTGGGTGACGAACAGCGCCTCCTGGTTCACCACCTGGGCGAGCTGTTCGGGGGTGAACTCCTCGTAGCGCGGGTCGGAGGTCGAGCCCGGGCCGCTGCCGGCGCCGGTGTTGGCCGGGCCGGTGTAGGCGTAGAAGTGCGCCGCGTAGACCAGTTTGTCGGACCGGATCAGGGTGTTGGACAGGGTCGCCACCGGGGTGAGCATCGGCCGGCCGTGGGAGAACCCGGCGGCGGGGATGCCGTACCAGTTGATGCCCTCCATGATCACTAGCAGGTCCGGGTCGGCCTGGAGGATCCGGTTGCCGGCCTCCTCGAAGGCCGCGTACTCGTCGTGGGCGTCGCCCAGGCCCCAGTTGGGGTCGTCCCAGGTGTCGCGGCGCACCTCGTTGCGCAGGTCCGCGCCGACCACCCGCTTGTCGGCCTTGTAGCGGTTCGCCATGAACACCCAGTCGTCCTCCCACTGCTGGGTGCTCTGACCGCTGTTCCAGCGCTCGTTGCCGTCCAGGCCGCAGCAGAAGCGGTAGCTGGTGGTGTGGTTGTTGAGGACGACCGCGAATCCGTCGGCGGTCAGCGCGGCCACCACGGCGTCGTAGACCTGCAAGGGGGTCCTACCCCTGAGCTGCGGGTTGGCGGCGATGGCGGCGTCCGGGACGGCGGCGGTGTCGTGGATCATCGCGTTGGCGAACGGCAGCCGGACGGCGTTCAGGCCCAGGCCGTGGAAGCCCGCCAGGATCCGGTCGATCGGGGCCCGGTCCAGTCCGAGCGGGATGTTGTACGAGACCTGGCCGGCCTGGTTGTCCGCGGGGTCCGTGGTCGAGCCGCTGCCCTCCCAAGTCCCCTGCGCTCCGGCCCAGTTGCCGGCCTTGAGCTTGAACCGGTCGCCGTTGGCGTCGACCATGTACCGCCCCCGGGTGCTCAGCGGGCCGGTCCAGGAGGCGGCAAGCTGGGCCCCGGTCTGTACGGGCGCGGCGGCCTGGGTGGCGGGGGCCGTGGGCGCGGCGGGGGCGGCGGCTTGCGCGGCGGGGGCGGCGGCTTGCGCGGGTGGGGCGGCGCTGATGAGCGCGGCCAGCAGGCCGGCCGCCGCGAGCACGGCGGCGCGGGCCGTTCTGAGGGGTGTCACGGATGCTCCGGTGAGGGTGACGGGGGCAGGGCTTGTTGACGGTACGTCAAAAGCACTGCCGGAACGAGACCCGTGGACCGGCCTCCGGTGGAGCGGGCGCGACCACGCCCCGGTGCCGACGGGGGAGCCGGCGGGGGAGCCGGTGGGGGAGCCGGTGGGGGAGCCGGCGGGGGGGAGCTGGCGACCACCCGGAGCGCGGGCCCGTGGCCGGGCCGCCGGACGCGAGCCTGCCGGGTCGCCGGGGTGGGCCGGGGCTCGGACCCGCCGCAGGGGGTGCGATCCGTCCGAACCGGCCCGCGGGCCCCCTTCGACATCGGTCACCAGGGAAATTCCGGGATTCGTGAATCGAACCCCGAGAACGGGGAAGGCGCAGCATGCCTCCGCACCAGCGAAGGATCACACCGGGAGGGCGAAGGAACGGAGCTCGTCGTGATCGTCCTCGGAGTCATCCTCCTCGTCATCGGATTCGTCAGCGGCATTTCCATCCTGTGGACCGTCGGCGTCATCCTGCTTCTCATCGGCCTCGTCCTGCTGGTCATGGGCGCGGTCGGCCGCGAGGTCGGCGGCCGCCGCCACTACTGGTAGGAGCGGCCGCTCGGCGGCAGGGCGCCGCGTCCGCGCGTCGGACGCCATCACGACGCGCCGGACCCATCACGACGCGCCGGACGCCATCACGAAAGGAACCAGTCATGAGTATCGGCAAGAAGGCCGCGCACAAGGCCGAAGAGGTCAAGGGCAGTGTGAAGAAGACCGTCGGGCGGGCCACCGGCGACCGCGTCCTGGAGGCGGAGGGCCGCGGCGACCAGGCCAAGGGCGACCTCAAGCAGGCCGGGGCCAAGGTCAAGGACGCCTTCAAGCACTGACCGGCCCGGCGTGGCGCTGGTAGGCGCCCGCCGTTCCCCTCCGGGCCCGGCTCCGTCCGAGGAGCCGGGCCCGGAGGGGAACGAGCACGTTCCGGACCGCCGGGCCTTCCGGACCGCCGGGCCTTCCGTCCCACCGGCCCGAGCGCTTATGACAACAGCATTGACGTGAAACGACACCGCCGGTTTCATGGCTCGCACTTCCCCACCCCCGGGCGCCCCCCGAACCTCCGCGCCCGCCCCCACATCCCCCCACGAGCAAGGCGGTGATCCGTTGGCATCGACGCTGAGGGACGACACGGGCAGCGGCCCGAGAACCGGCGCGCAGCACGGCGCCATGCACAAGTCCATCGGCCTGCTGGACGGCGCGGCCATCGCCGCCTCCAGTACGGCCGCCACCAGCAGCATCGGGATCGGCCTCGGGCTGATGGCGGGCGTCGTCGGCCTCCACCTGCCCGCGATCATGCTGCTGGCCTTCCTCCCCGTCCTCGCCATCGCGGGCGGCTACGGACGCCTGAACGCCGTCGAACCCGACGCCGGCAGCAGCTACCGCTGGGTCGGTCGCACGCTCAGCCCCTGGCTGGGCTTCCTCACCGGCTGGGTGAACACCGTCGGCACCGTGGTCTTCATGGCCTACACCACCACCGTCACCGGCTCGGCCGTCATCCAACTCCTCGACCAGGCGCACCTGCGCAGCATCGCCGGCCTGCGCCTGGACGCCGACTCCACCGTCCAGTGCACCGTGCTCGGCCTGGTCGTCCTGATCGGCGCCGCGCTGGTCGCCGTCCGCGGCCTCGACCTCGCCGCCCGACTCCAGAAGGCCCTGCTGGTCTTCGAGTACGCGGTGCTGCTCGGCTTCTGCGGCTACGGCCTGTTCGCCGGCGACCAGCCCTTCTCGCTCCACTGGTTCAACCCCTTCGACCTGCCCTCCTTCGGCGCCCTGGCCCAGGGCATGGTGCTCGCGGTGTTCTGCTACTGGGGGTTCGAGTCCGTGTTCAGCGTCAGCGAGGAGGTCCGCGACCCGCGGGACGCCTCCCGCGGCGGCTTCCTGGCCCTGGTGGTCATGCTGCTGCTCTTCCTGCTCGCCGGGACGGCCTTCCAACGGGTGCTCCCGCTTGACGAGTTGGCCGACAACGGCGCCCACGGACTCACCTACTTCGGCACCACCCTCGCCCACCAGCCGCTCGCCGCACTGCCGTTGATCGCGCTCACGTTCTCCGCGGTGGCCTCGCTCCAGTCCTCGGTGATCCCGACCGCGCGCGGGATGTACGCGATGGGGCGCGACGGCGTGCTCGGCCCGGTCTGGACCAGGCTGCACCCGCGGCACGCCACCCCCGCCGTCGGCACCCTGCTGGTCACCGGCTTCGCCGCGCTGCTCGCCCTCGCCTCGATCGCCATCCCGACCGTCAACGACCTGATCTCGGCCGCCGTCAACGCGATCGGCATCATCGTCGCCCTCTACTACGCGCTCACCGCCGTCGCCTCCGCCGTCCGCTTCCGCGGCCTGCTGCGCACCGACCCGGTGCAGGGCCTGCGCGCGGTGGTCGGCCCGCTGCTCGGCGCGGCGTCGCTGCTCGCCGTCGGCGGCTACCTGGCCTGGACCTTCTACGACTCCACCGACCACTTCGAACTGTCCGCCGACAACGGCTGGTTCGAGCTGACCGTGGTGGTGCTGATGATCGTCACCGGCCTCCCGTCGGCAGCCTGGGCCCGCTGGCGGCGCCGCTCGCCGTACTTCCTCGACCCGACCGCCTGAGCCGCACGCGCCCGCACCGCCCGTACCGCCCGCACTCCCGTACCGCACGAACGGAGCACCACCCATGACCGAGGCCGACCTCGTCCTCACCCACGGCCCCGTCCACACCGGCGACGCCGCCCGTACCCGGGCGAGCAGCCTGGCCGTGACCGGAGGGCGGATCACCGCCGTCGGCCACGACGAGGTCCACCAGTTGATCGGGCCGCGCACCGAGGTCGTGGACCTCACCGGCAAGCTGCTGCTGCCCGGCTTCCAGGACGCCCACGTCCACGCGGTCTACGGCGGCGTCGAGTTGGCCGCCTGCGACCTCACCGGCACGGTCGGTGTGGCCGAGTACCTGGACCGGATCCGCGACTACGCCGAGGCCAACCCCGACCAGGAGTGGATCACCGGCAGCGGCTGGTCCCTGGAGAGCTTCGAAGGCGGCCTGCCCACCAGGCAGTTGCTCGACTCCGTCGTCCCCGACCGCCCGGTCTACCTGACCAACCGGGACCACCACGGCGCCTGGGCCAACACCCGGGCCCTGGAGCTGGCCGGCCTCACCCGGGACACCCCCGACCCGGCCGACGGCCGGATCGAACGCGAACCCGACGGCACCCCGGCGGGCACCCTCCAGGAGGGCGCCACCGCACTGGTCGCCCGCCTGGTGCCCCCGGCCACCGCCGCCCAGCGACTGGCCGGCCTGCTCCGGGCCCAGCGCCTGCTGCACTCGCTCGGCATCACCGGCTGGCAGGACGCCCTGCTCGGCGAGTTCAACGGCCAGCCGGACCCGTCCGACGCCTACCTGGCCGCCGCCCGCTCCGGCGAGCTGACCGCCCGGGTCACCGGCGCGCTCTGGTGGGACCGCTCGCGCGGCGCCGAACAGATTCCCTCACCCCGTCTGTTCCCCGCCCAGGTGTGCCCCGCCTAG
>NZ_JBVHYH010000038.1:0-5185 GCF_055569135.1 Kitasatospora sp. NPDC029367 | reverse complement strand
CCACCCCCTACTGGCCCCCCCCCCTTCCTGCAAATCTACCCTCCCGGTCCACAGGTTCGTTTGGGGGGCCCCCCTCGCCCGCCCCAAAACCCCCCCCCCCCCTTTTTCCCCCCCCCGCCGAGTTGAGCCACGGCCGGTTCCGGGCCGGCTCGGTGAAGATCATGCAGGACGGCATCGCGGAGAACTTCACCGCCGCGATGACCAGCCCCTACCTGGACGGCTGCGGCTGCGCCACCGCCAACTCCGGCCTCAGCTTCGTCGATCCGGCCGCGCTCTGCGAGTACGTCACCGAACTCGACGCGCTCGGCTTCCAGGTGCACTTCCACGCCCTCGGCGACCGGGCCGTCCGCGAGGCGCTGGACGCCGTCGAGGCCGCCCGGGCGAAGAACGGCCGCCGCGACACCCGGCACCACCTCGCCCACCTCCAGGTGGTGCACCCGGACGACCTGCCCCGCTTCGCCCGGCTCGGCGCCGTCGCCAACATCCAGCCGCTGTGGGCCGCGCACGAACCACAGATGGACGAACTCACCATCCCCTTCCTCGGCCCCGAACGCGCCGCCTGGCAGTACCCCTTCGGCGGGCTCCAGCGGGCCGGTGCCACCCTCGCGGCGGGCAGCGACTGGCCGGTGAGCAGCCCCGACCCGCTGGCGGGCCTGCACGTCGCCGTCAACCGGATGGAACCCGGCGCGACCGACGGCCGGGTCTTCCTGCCCGAGCAGCGCCTGGACCTCGCCTCCGCCCTCGCCGCCTACACCGCCGGCTCCGCCCACGTGAACGGCCACGACGACGCCGGCACGCTCGCGGTCGGGCAACTCGCCGACCTGGTCGTGCTCGACCGCGACATCCTCACCGGCCCCCCGGAGCAGATCGCCGAAGCCCGCGTGCTGCGCACCTACGTGGGGGGTGAACTCGTCCACGCGGCCGAGTGACCGACCAACGGGTCGCCGGGCCGCCGGCCCGGCGACCCGTGCCCGTGTGGCGACCCTGCCGCCCTGCGGCGTGGCGCGTCCCTGCCGTACGGCCTCGGGGCTCCTCGGCCCCTGGGCGCCTTGCCGTCCGCGACGGGCCTCGCGCCTGGCGCCGCCCGCCCCCTCCCGCCCGCTGGGCGGCCTCCCCCCTCAGTCCGCCGCCAGGCGGGCCGCTGCGGCGTCGAGCAGCAGGTCGAGCGCGTACGGGTAGCCGCTGCGCCGCATGTCGGTGGAGAGCAGGTGTGCGGTGGCGGCGATGTGGGGGTGGGTGGCGGCGTCGAGGCGGGCGTAGGAGGCCTGCCAGACCTGGAGGTCTGCCGTGGCCGCGGCGGCGGGGAGGGCGAGGGCGGCGGCGTCCAGGGCGGCGAAGCCGAGGCTCTGGTCGACGAAGGCGTGGTAGATCGCGACGGCCTCCGGGTCGGGGAAGCCGGCGGTGCGCAGCACGCCGAGGATCGTCTCGACCGCGGCCGCCTCGTGGCTGCGTCCGGTGGTGCGGTGGGCGGCGAGCAGGGCGGCCTGGGGGTGGGCGAGGTAGGCGGTGTGGATCCGCAGGCCGATGGAGCGCAGGTCGGCGCGCCAGTCGCCGGTGGGGCGCCAGCCGGCCTGGGCGCGCCCGATGAGCTCGTCGGCGATGGCCAGCAGCAGGTCGTCGGTGCTGTGGAAGTAGCGGTAGACGGCACTGGGGTCGGCGCCGAGCGCGGTGCCGAGCCGGCGGACGGTGAGCGCCTCGGCGCCGTGCTGCCCGACCAGCCGCAGTGCGGTGTCGATGATCAGCTCCCGGGAGAGCACGACGCCCTGCTTGGTGGGTCGCCGCCGACGGCGCTGGGGCTCGGGGACCACGCGTTCGCTCATGCCCGCAGGTTATGTCAGCGGTGTTGACGCAGGACAGGGGTGGGAGGTGCCGTTCGCGGTCGGACCGTGGGGGAGGTCGAGCGCGGGCAAAGGTTGCTCCTGGGGCTGGTGGGTTGGAATGAATCGTGGACGGTTCTGTGCAGGCCGTGACGAATTCCCGGGGCATTCGTAGTGCTGTTCGAGGTTCGGTCACCCTCCGTGGTCGGGCGGCTTTGTCGACTTGGCGCTCATTCCGTGTCGAGAGCTTGTCCGGGCCCGGGTTCCCGCTGGTGAGAGGGGGTGAAACCTGGCCATCCGTCAGGGAAGTCGTGGTGGATACGTCTGACAGGTCATCAAAGTTCCACAATCGACCACCCGGTTGGGTGAAATCCCTTTAAGCTCACGTTAACCACAGCAGTTTCAGGCCACGCTGTGGGCTCCCTCAGGTAGTCGGGCCATTTGGGCTCTTTGGACCATGAGAGCAGGGATGAACACAACGAATGAACTGATGAACGGCGCCGCGCGCGGCCCGGACCGGTCACGGGCGGGCCGGTCCGGCCGCCGCGTCGTGGGCCGGATCGCGGCGCTCGCCGTCGTCGTCGGCAGCAGCTCGCTGGCGGCGGTCCCGGCGGCGGTCTCGCAGACCGGCGACGGGACGGTCACGGTCCGGGTGATCCGGGCCGTGGACGACTCCGGCACCTGGACGCCCGCGCTGGAGCCGAACATGGCGGGCGTCAAGGTGACGCTCACCGACGACGCCGGGGTGTCGATCGACGGCACCACGGCGGCGGACGGCACGGTCACCCTGGCGCCCGCGACCAGCAAGGCCACCGGCGGCAAGTACCGCGTCCAGGTGGTGAATCCGAAGCCGGGCGTGCTGTTCCCGGCCTTCGCCTCCCGCCAGGGCCTGGACGGCGCGCCGAACCAGCTCAGCTCCAACGAGGAGTTCGTCGACCTCGGCGGGGGCAAGAACGTCTCCTACACCACCGGGCTGTGGAACCCGGCGGACTACTGCCAGAAGAACGCTCCGCTGGTGACCGCCTGCCAGACGCCCACCTACCAGGGCAAGTCCGAGCGCACCCTGGTCTCCTTCCCGTACAGCGCGCGCGGTCAGGAGGGCCCGGGCAAGGACGTCGTCGCGACGAAGGTCGCCACCGACGCCGACACCGGAACGATCTTCGGCATCGCCTGGAACAAGGCCGACAAGCGGGTGTTCTCCGCGGCGACGGCCAAGCGCACCACCGACTACGGCCCCGCCGGCTCCGGCGGGATCTACGTCACCGACATGAGCGACCCCACCAAGCCGGGGAAGACGAGCGTCTTCACCACCGTCCCGAACGCGGGCAGCACCGCGCACGGGTCCGGGACGGACGACGCCTTCCTCGACGTCCCCGGGAAGGAGAGCCTGGGCGGCATCAAGATCACCGACGACGGCAAGGACCTGTTCGTCGTCAACCTGAACGACCGCAAGCTCTACCGCTACGACGCCACCGCGCCGACGGCCTCGGCGCCGAAGGCCGCCTACCCGATCCCGGACCCCGGCTGCCCGTCGGCTGCGGACTGGCGTCCTTACGGTCTGGGGCTGCAGGACGGCACCGGCTTCCTCGGCGGGGTCTGCTCCGGCGAGTCCACCGGCAAGCTCACCGACGTGCGCGCCCTGGTCCTGCCGTTCGACCTGGGCACCGGGGCGTTCGGCAAGCCGGTGCTGGACCAGCCGATGGACTACCCGCGGCAGTCCACGGTCGGCAGCGGCCCGTGCGACGGCGCCGGCTGGTTCGCCTGGACCAGCACCTTCCCGGCCTCGCAGAACGGCAAGGTCTGCGGCAACAGCACCATCGCGTTCCCCGAGCCCGAGCTCGGCGAGATCCTGTTCGAGACCGACGGCTCGATGCTGCTGGCCTTCAAGGACCGCTTCGCCGACCGCGGACCGGGCGCCCCGGCGCCCAACTCGGCCACCGTGATGTCCGGCGGCGACCTCAACAAGGCCTGCCCGTCGAACGGCACGTACGTGATGGACGTCAACCTCGGCTGCGGCAAGACCGTCCGCGGTGCCCGGTTCTTCTCCACCGGCTGGGACGCCGTCGGCCACCACAACACGGTGTTCGCCGGCATCGCGCTCTCGAAGGTCGAGAGCACCGTGGCGGGCTCCGCCTTCGACCCGGACCACACCCCGGTCGGCTACGGCACCTCCTTCATGGAGCGGGCGGACGGCAGCCACGACCCGAAGTTCGGGCTGCGGCTGACCCCGGCGGGGACCGGCTCCCCGTTCGGCAAGGGCGCGGCGATGGGTGACCTGGAAGTGCTCTGCGACCAGGCGCCGCTGCAGATCGGCAACCGGGTCTGGTACGACCCCGAGCGCAAGGGCATCCAGAACCCGGGCCAGACCCCGGTCAAGGGCGCCACCGTCAACCTCTACGACGAGTCGGGGAAGGTCCTCGGCACCACGAAGACCACGGCGCGCGGCGAGTACTACTTCGACAACAGCAACGTCCCCGGAGGCCTCAAGCCGCACACCAAGTACACCATCCGGATCGACAACCCCGCCGACTACGCCAAGGGCGGCCCGCTGTACCACTGGGTGCCCACCGACCACGACGTCGGCGACAACCACTTCATCGACTCGAAGGGCATCGTCCCCGCCGGCGCCAAGTTCCCCGAACGGGCGCTGACCACCGGCGGACCGGGCGAGAACGACCACACCTTCGACTTCGGCTACCGCCAGCAGGAGGGCGCGCTCAAGCTGGTCAAGAACGACCAGGACGGCAAGCCGCTCGCCGGTGCCAAGTTCCAGCTCTGGCACGAGACCAACGGCACCGACGGCCTCCAGGCCACCGGGGCCAAGCCGGACACGCCCGTCGGTGACCCGTGCACCACCGGCAAGGACGGCATCTGCCAGGGCACCGGCGTGCCCGGGACGTACTACTGGCAGGAGTTGAGCCCGCCCGACGGCTACTCGGCGCCCGACAACACGGTCTTCGGACCGCTGGTGCTCACCGCCGACAACCTGGAGGACGGGGTCAGCGTCACGGCCGTCAACAAGCTCATCCCCACCCCGACGCCCACCGCCTCGTCGACGCCGACCCCGACGCCGACGACCCCGCCGAGCACGCCGAACCCGCCGGCGCCCGCTCCCGGCGGCGAACTCCCGCACACCGGGGCCAGCAGCGCCATGCCGCTGATCGCGACCGGCGCCGCGGTGCTGATCGCCCTCGGCGCGGGACTGTTCCTGGTGGTGCGCCGACGCCGGGGCCAGCACCAGTAGCCCTGCTGTCGGCCACCCACCCCGGCCTGACGGGGTGACGCCCGGACCGGGGGGGGGGGGGGGGGGGGGGGGGGGGGGGGGGGGGGGGGGGGGGGGTGGGGTGGGGGGGGGGGGCAGGGGGGCG
>NZ_JBVHYH010000037.1:49773-79867 GCF_055569135.1 Kitasatospora sp. NPDC029367 | reverse complement strand
CCCCCCCCCCCCCCCCCCCCCCCCCCCCCCCCCCCCCCCCCCCCCCCCCCCCCCCCCCCCCCCCCCCCCCCCCCCCCCCCCCCCCCCCCCCCGGGGCACCGACCGAAGAGCCCCGAAGAGCCACCGAAGAGCCACCGAGAAGCCACAGAGACACGGAGCGAACAGAACGATGGCCGAGCCGCACGCCGCCGACAGCCACGACCTGATCCGCGTGCACGGGGCACGCGAGAACAACCTCAAGGACGTCAGCGTCGACATCCCCAAGCGCCGCCTGACGGTGTTCACCGGGGTGTCCGGCTCCGGCAAGAGCTCGCTCGTCTTCGACACCATCGCCGCCGAGTCCCAGCGGCTGATCAACGAGACCTACAGCGCCTTCGTCCAGGGCTTCATGCCGACCCTGGCCCGCCCCGAGGTGGACGTCCTGGAGGGCCTGACCACCGCGATCCTGGTCGACCAGCAGCGGATGGGCGCCGACCCGCGCTCCACCGTCGGCACCGCGACCGACGCCAACGCGATGCTGCGGATCCTGTTCAGCCGGCTGGGCACGCCGCACATCGGCTCCCCCAAGGCCTTCTCCTTCAACGTCCCGTCGATCAGCGGCGCCGGCGCGGTGACCGTGGAGCGCGGCGGCAAGACGGTCAAGGAGCGGCGCAGTTTCAGCATCACCGGCGGCATGTGCCCGCGCTGCGAGGGCCGGGGCAGCGTCTCCGACATCGACCTCACCCAGCTGTACGACGACACCAAGTCGCTCACCGAGGGCGCGATCCTGATCCCCGGCTGGAAGCCGGACAGCTGGTGGACGGTCGGGGTCTACGCCAACTCGGGCTTCCTGGACGCGGACAAGCCGATCCGCAGGTACACCAAGAAGGAGCTCCAGGACTTCCTGTACCGGGAGCCGACCAAGGTCAAGGTCAACGGGGTCAACCTGACCTACGAGGGCCTGATCCCCAAGCTCCAGAAGTCCATGCTGTCCAAGGACAAGGAGGCGCTGCAGCCGCACATCCGGGCCTTCGTGGAGCGCGCCGTCACCTTCACCGCCTGCCCGGAGTGCGGGGGCACCCGGCTGAGCGAGGCCGCCCGCTCCTCGAAGATCGGCGGTGTCAGCATCGCCGACGCCTGCGCGATGCAGATCAGCGACCTCGCGGACTGGGTCCGGGCGCTGGACGAGCCCTCGGTGGCGCCGCTGCTCGACGCGCTGCGGCAGGCGCTGGACGCCTTCGTCGAGATCGGCCTCGGCTACCTCTCGCTGGACCGCCCCTCCGGCACCCTGTCGGGCGGCGAGGCGCAGCGGGTGAAGATGATCCGCCACCTGGGCTCCTCGCTCACGGACACCACGTACGTCTTCGACGAGCCCACCACCGGGCTGCACCCGCACGACATCAGCCGGATGAACGACCTGCTGCTGCGGCTGCGGGACAAGGGCAACACGGTGCTGGTGGTGGAGCACAAGCCGCAGACCATCGCGATCGCGGACCACGTGGTCGACCTCGGCCCCGGGGCGGGTGCGGCGGGCGGCTCGGTGTGCTTCGAGGGCAGCGTGGCCGGGCTGCGCCGGAGCGGCACCGTCACCGGCCGGCACCTGGCGGACCGGACGGCGCTGCGGGAGGAGGTCCGCAAGCCCACCGACTCGCTGGCGATCCGCGGCGCGGACAGCCACAACCTGCGGAACGTGGACGTGGACGTCCCGCTCGGGGTGCTGACCGTGGTGACGGGGGTGGCGGGCTCGGGGAAGAGTTCGCTGATCCACGGCTCGATCCCGCCGAGCGAGGGCGTGGTCTCGGTCGACCAGGGTGCGATCAAGGGCTCCCGGCGCAGCAACCCGGCGACCTACACCGGGCTGCTGGAGCCGATCCGCAAGGCCTTCGCCAAGGCGAACGGCGTGAAGCCGGCCCTGTTCAGCGCCAACTCGGAGGGCGCCTGCCCGACCTGCAACGGCGCCGGCGTGGTCTACACCGACCTGGCGATGATGGCCGGGGTGGCCACCACCTGCGAGGACTGCGAGGGCAAGCGCTACCAGGCCGCGGTGCTGGAGTACCGGCTGGGCGGCCGGGACATCAGCGAGGTGCTGGCGATGTCGGTGACCGAGGCGGAGGAGTTCTTCGGCGACGGCGAGGCGAAGCTGCCGGCCGCGCACCGGATCCTGGAGCGGCTCGCCGACGTCGGCCTGGGCTACCTCAGCCTCGGGCAGCCGCTGACCACGCTGTCCGGCGGTGAGCGGCAGCGCTTGAAGCTGGCCACCCACATGGCGGACAAGGGCGGGGTCTACGTCCTGGACGAGCCGACCACCGGGCTGCACCTGGCGGACGTCGAGCAGCTGCTCGGGCTGCTGGACCGGCTGGTGGACTCCGGCAAGTCGGTGATCGTGATCGAGCACCACCTGGCGGTGATGGCGCACGCCGACTGGATCATCGACCTCGGGCCGGGCGCCGGGCACGACGGCGGCCGGGTGGTCTTCGAGGGCACCCCGGCCGAGCTGGTCGCGGCCCGCTCGACGCTGACCGGCGAGCACCTCGCGGAGTACGTGAAGTGAACCGCCGGGGCGCCCGGTAGGACGTGTCCTGTGGATCAGGCCACGCCCTACCCCAGCGGGAGGACCATCTCCAGGATCCGGGCCCGCTCGTCCAGCACGTACGGCGTCTCGCCGCCGGTGTAGGTGAAGCCGCGTCGCCGGTAGAAGGCGGCGGCGCGGTCGTTCGCCTCGTGGACGCCGAGCAGCATCCACTCGGCGCCGCCCTCCCGGGCCCAGGCGATCACCGCGTCCAGCAGGGCGTCGGCGACGCCGCGCTCGCGGCCGCGGTGCGCCGGGTCGACCCAGACGCCGATCAGGTCGACGGTGGCGGTCTTGCGGCTGGGGATCGAGAGCATGGTGGCGACCCACCGGTCGTCCGCGTCCACGGCGACCAGGCCGATCCGGCCGGGCTCGTTCAGCCAGTCCGTGCGGGCCCGCCAGTTGCCCTCGCCCTGGAGCAGCGCGTACGCGTGGGTCTCGCCGAAGGCCAGTGGGGTGTCGAGGAGTTGGGCCAGCCGGATGGTGCGCAGCCGCTCCCAGTCGTCCGGTCCGATCCGCTCGATCCGGTACTCCGGGCGGGCCGTGGCCTCCGTGGCTTCCGCACCCGCCGGACCTGCCGCACCCGCCGGGCCTGCCGGGCCTGCCGGGCCTTCCGCACCTGCCGCGTCCGCCATACCCGCCATACCCGCCATGCCCGCCCCCGTCACGCGATGCCGCCTCCGCCGCCGGCGGTCGCCGACGACGGAGGCAGGATAACCGCGGCTCGGGTCAGGGCCTGAGGCGGACCACCTGCGGGTCGTGGTCGCTGGCCTGCTGGGCGAACTCGGCGTTGATGTGCACCACGTCGTACTTGGCCTGGCCGAGCTCGGGGCTGACCAGGACGTGGTCGAGCACCTGGGAGTTGCCCTGGTAGACGTACGAGTACTGCTCGGTCTCCGGCAGCTCGTTCACCAGGTCGCGCAGCACGCCGCCCTTGGTGAGCGCGGCCAGCGCGGGCGAGAACTGGTAGTCGTTGAAGTCGCCGAGCGAGACGATCCTGGCCTGCTTGTCGGCGGCCAGCAGTCCGGCGACGAAGGCCTGCTCGACGGTGGCCTGCTGGACCCGCTGCACCTCGGAGCCGCGGGTCGGGGCCTGGAAGCGGCTGTCGATGCCCTGGTCGCCGCCCTTGCTGTTGAAGTGGTTGGCGATCACGAAGACCTTCTGGCCGCGGAAGACGAACTGGCCGACCAGCGGCTTGCGGCTGTCGGTCCAGGCGTCGTCGGTGGGCGCGATCCGGCCGGGCGAGGCGGTGAGCGCGGTGGCGGCGCCGGTGCCGGTGACGCCGACGGCGGTGGTGGCGCTGCCGCCGGGGATGTCGGTGAAGGAGACCCGCTGGGGGTTGAACAGGAAGACCTGGCGGATGTTGCCGCCGGGCTCGCCGCCGTCCTTGCCGTCCTGGGGGTCGACCGAGCGCCAGTCGTAGGCGGGGCCGCCGGCCGCCTTGATCGCGGCGAGGAACTTGGCGACGGTCTGGCTCGCGTCGACGGTGCCGTCGCTCTTGGCGCCGTTGTTGTCCTGGATCTCCTCCAGGGCGACGATGTCGGGCGAGCGCAGGTTGGTGACGACGCCCTGGGCGAGCTGGGCGAACTTGGCGTCCGGGTTGGTGGCGGCCAGGTTCTCCACGTTGTAGGTGGCAACGGTGAGTTCGCGCTCGCTCGCCTGCGGGGTGACCTCGCGCTGGAGGTGGTTGTCCTTGAGGGTGCCGAGGGTGCCGGCCACCAGGGTGTAGCCGCCGAAGGCGTTGTAGTCCAGCGGGCCGGTGGTGGTGCCGGTCAGCTCGTCGCCGACGTTGGCCACCGGGAAGGGCTGCTGGGTGACGGCGGCCTGCTGCTGCACCATCAGGCGGCCGACGTTGGGTTCGCGGTAGGACTCGTAGAGCACCCCGCCGCGCTTGCTGCGCTGGTCCTGCCGGTCGGCGGCGACCCAGAGCTCGTTGTACTTGTCGGTCGCCTGTATCACCCGGACGTCCTTGACCTGGACGAGCATGCCCTCCAGCGACTCGTAGAAGTCCAGGGTGTACTTCTCCGGGTCGAGCCGCCCGGCGTCGATGCTGCCGTCGGGCCCGGCCGGCGGGGCGTAGCTGCCGGGGATGTCGCGGGTGTCCACCACCACGGGGGCGGGCAGCGGGTTGCCGGCGGAGAGCACGGTGACGGCGGGGCCGGTGAGCTCGGTGACGGACTGCGAGCCGCCCGAGTAGTTCGGGTAGTACTCGGTGACCTTGCCGCTGACCAGCACCGAGTCGCCGACCTTCACGGTCGGGTTTCCGCCGGTGAAGACGAAGATGCCCTCACTGGTGGCCGGGTCGGCGTCCGGGTTCGGGTCCTGCAGCCAGAATCCCTTGGAACTGCCGTACGCGCGCACGCCGGTGACGATTCCGGGCACGCCGGTGACCGGCTTTCCGGCCTGCGGGGAGACCCGGGTGGTGCCCTGGATGTCGTGGATCCGCAGCGGCCCGGCCTCGGTGGGCGCGGGCGGGGCGGCGGCCGCGCCGGCCGCGACGGCGGACGGCAGCGGGACGAGCACCAGCGAGACGGCGAGTGCGGCCGGGGCGACGGCGGCGCGCAACAGGGCGGCTCTGCGGGGGCGGGGGGCGGGGGCGGTGGTCACCGGGGCATGGCTCCTAGCTCGGGCAGCGGACGCTACTCGCGTAGAAGGAAGGTGGGGAGAGAGCGGGGGACGGCTCCCGTTCCCCCGCGGCGCCCTCAAGATACGCGCGTAGAAAATGCCCCGACAAGACCTCGTCAATGAACTGTCGGTTCCGGCCCGGTGACCTGCGGAAGCGTCGATTCGGTTGTCTCCCAGGCTCCTTCCAGCCCGCTCCCAGCAATCCCCCGGTTCGACCGGGCCTTTGCCCGGATCTACCCGATCCGTTCCACGATCAGCTCGCACAACTCGTGGGTGCGCAGCGCGTCGTGGGCGTCCAGGGTCTTCCCGGCCCGGACGGCGTCCAGGAAGCCCAGCACGCACTGCTCGATCCCGCGCTGACGGGCCACCGGCACCCAGTCGCCGCGCCGCCGGACGGTGGGCTGGCCGCGGTGGTCGATCACCTCGGCGAGGTTGCGCACCTCCCGCTTGGAGTCGCCGCCGGAGACCTCCAGCACCTCCTCGGTCGAGCCGGAGACCCGGTTCATGATGCCGAGCGCGGTGAAGCCCTCCCCGCCGAGCGTCAGCACCACGTGCTCCACCAGGCCCTCGCGGTCCTTGCGGGCCCGGACGTCCACCTGCTCGATCTCGCCCGGTACCAGGAACCGCAGGGTGTCCACCACGTGCACGAAGTCGTCGAACACCAGCGACCGGGCGGCCTCGGGCAGGCCCTCGCGGTTCTTCTGCAGCACGATCAGGTCGCGCGGGCGCTCCAACGCCTGGGCGTAGCCGGGGGCGTGGCGCCGGTTGAAGCCGACCATCAGCGAGCGGCCGGTCCGGTCGGCGAGGTCGACCAGCCGACGGGCGCCGTCCACGGTGTAGTCGAGCGGCTTGTCCACGTACACGTCCACCCCGGCGCCCAGCAGCCGCTCGACGATCGGCACGTGCTGGTCGGTCGCCGCGTGCACGAAGGCGGCCCGGATGCCGCTGTCGATCAGCGCGTCCAGGTGGGTGAACCGGCTTGCGGCGTCGATCCGGTGGGCCTCCCCCAGCCGGTCCAGCTTGGCCCGGTCCCGGGTCATCAGGCGCAGGTCCAGCCCGGGCAGGGCGGTGATCACCGGCAGGTACGCCTTCTGCGCGATGTCGCCGAGGCCGATCACCCCGACCGGCAGCGGGCCGGCGGGGTCGGCGGGGACGACGGTCGAGGTCATGGGGGCTCCTGGAGTGCGGCCGGTCATGGTTCCCGCCACCCTACGCGGTCCGCCGCACGGCGGTTCGGGCACGATCCCGGCCTCCGTCCCACGGGGGCGGCGGCGGGGCGGGGGTCGCCGTTGCCGGTCATGCCCGGGCGGGCATGGTGCGATAGCGGAATTGGTCTTGGCGGGGGCGGACCGGCCGGTCATAGCGTCGAGGGAGTTCGCAGCAGGGTTCTCTACGAAGGGGTCCACCATGGCCACCACCGCAAGCAGCAACAGGTACCTGACGGTCCGGAGGTTCGTCGCCGCCTCGCTGGCCACCGCCGCGATCGGCCTCGCCGCCGTGGGCAGCGCGGACGCCGACGCCCCGCGGCGGGGCCGGGTCGAGGTGCTCGAACTCCAGGTCCGGAACGACCAGTACGAGGCCCTGGACCTCGGCCCGGCCGGGCCGGGCCTGGGCGACCAGGACGTCTACTCCGGCGGCACCGTCCAGGACGGCCGCGAGGTCGGACGCGGCGGCGGCACCTGCCAGGTGGTCCAGATCCACGGTGCGGAGGTCACCAAGCACTGCCTGCTCACCATCGAGGTCCAGGGCGGCTCGCTGACGATGCAGTCGCTCTGGACGAACGGATCGGGCGCCCCGCTCGACATGGCGGTCACCGGCGGTACGGGCGCCTACGGCGGTGCGCGCGGCACGGCCCGGTTCTGGGACATCGGCACGCCGAACGAGCGGGCCCGGGTCGAGATCCAGCGCTGATCCCCGGCGCCTGAGGCCCGGGCGTCAGGGCGTCGCGGGCGTCAGGGCGTCAGGCGCCCGCGGCGGCGGCCTCGGCGAGGGAGTCGAGGACCGGGCGGAGCAGCGGGTGTCCGTCGGCGCCGGCCCGGACGGCGGCGAAGACCCGGCGGGTGGCCAGGTCGCTGTCGACCGGGCGGACCGCCACGCGGTCCAGGTCCACCCCGCGCAGCGCGGAGCGCGGCACCAGGGCGACGCCCGCGCCCACCGAGGCCAGGGCGACGACGGCGCGGAAGTCGTCGGAGGAGTGCAGCAGGCGCGGCTGGAAGCCGGCGTGCTCGCAGGCCAGCAGGACCACGTCGTGGCAGGGGTTGCCCGGGTAGGGGCCGATCCACGGCTCGTCCGCCAGCGCGGCCACCGCCAGCGGCCCGGCCTCGGTGGCCAGCGGGTGGGCCAGCGGCAGCACCGCCTCGAAGGGCTCGGCGTACAGCGGGACCCTGGTCAGCCGGGCGTCGTCGGCGCGCGGGGCGCCGCGGTACTCGACGGCCACCGCGAGGTCGGCGCGGCCGTCCAGCACCATCGGGAGGCTGGCGTCGCCCTCGGCGTCCAGCACCTTGAGCCGCACCCCGGGGGCCCGGACGGCCAGCAGGCCCATCGCCGGGGCGAGCACGTGCGAGATGCCGGTGGCGAAGGACGCGACGGTGACCTCGCCCGCGACGCCCGCGCTGTACGCGGCGAGGTCGGCCTCGGCCCGTTCCAGCTGGGCGAGCACCGCGTCGGCGTGGCCGAGCAGGATCTCCCCGGCGGCGGTCAGCCGCACGCCCCGGCCCTCCCGGGCCAGCAGGTGGTGGCCGGTCTCCTGTTCCAGGGCGGCCAGCTGCTGGGAGACCGCGGAGGGGGTCAGGTAGAGGGCGGCCGCCGCGGCGGTCACGGTGCGGTGGTCCGCCACGGCCCGGAGGGTCCGCAGCCGTCGTGCGTCGATCACACGCCCAATTCTGCCAGCGCGGCGCGATGGTCCGTCCGGGCTGCGGTTCCCGGGGCCGTTGCCGGGGCCGTCGCCGGGCTCGTTCCGGGGCAGTACCACCGGTGGCGTATTTCGGCGCGAGATCGTCTCGGCCCGTTGACCGCCCGGACCGCCCGGCGCTTGGCTCGGGACGGACCGGGCCGGGGACTCCGGGGCCCGGTACTCGTCATCAGGGGAGGATGTCCATGATCACCGCTCGTTCCCGCCGCCGGCTCGCCCGCGCCGGCTGCGTCCTGGTGGCCGCCCTGGCGGTCGGCGCCGTGATGCCCGCCGCCGAGGCCCGGCCGCCGAAGGGCGACACCGCCCGGGTCAGCGAGGGCTTCAAGGGGGAGCAGCTGAACGGCGCCTCGACCGGGCTCGGGCTGAGCGCGGACGGCCGTTCGGCGCTGTTCTCGTCGAGCGCGACCGACCTGCTGCCGTCCACCGGCACCCCGAACTCCGGCGAGGTCTACGTCCGCGACCTGCGCAACGGCCACCTCGAGCGGGTCAGCGTCGCCGACGACGGCTCGCAGCTGAACGCCCCCACCACGGACGCCTCGATCAGCGCCGACGGCCGGTTCGTGGCGTTCAGCACCGCCGCCACCAACGTCGTCCCCGGCCAGGCCAAGCACGCGAACGACGTGTTCGTCCGCGACCGCTGGACCGGGCACACCGAGCTGATCACCGGCGGCCTGCTCGCCACCGACGACGACGAGACCATCCGCAGCGCGGACAACCCCACGCTGAGCGCGGACGGCCGCTATGTCGCCTACGCCTCGAACCGCACCGACCTGACCACCGGCATCCGGCGCGGGAAGATCAACATCTATGTGACCGACCGCTGGACCCACACCACCCGGCTGGTCACCACCGGCCCCGCGGGCGGCACCGGCGGCACCGGCGCGGACAACCACTCCTACCGTCCGACGATCAGCGCGGACGGCCGCACGGTCGGGTTCGTCTCCCGGGCCTCGAACCTCACCGACCCCGCCCCGGGCACCCCCGCCGCTCCGGCGGCCGCCGACGCCGAGCTGGCCGGCCCGCGCTTCTACCCGTACTACGTCTGGTCCGCCGCCACCGGCCGGACCGTCGTCGCCAGTGTGGACACCACCGGCGCCGAGCGCGGCGTCGGCCTGATGGACGCCCGGCTCAGCCCCGACGGCCGCTACGCGCTGTACGGCATGCCGACCTACGGCGTCGACCCCCGCCCGGGCGGCCACGGCCTCCGGATGGACCTGTACGTCCACGACCTGGTCACCGGCACGGTCACCCTGGTCAACACCCCGCTGCCCGGCACCACGCCCACCGACGGCTCGTACGACCCGGCGATCACCGCCGACGGGCGCTGGGTCTACTTCGACTCCGCCGCGGACGACCTGGTCGCCGACGACACCAACCAGGCCTCCGACGTGTTCCGCCGCGACCTGTGGACCGGCCGGATCGAGCGGGTCAGCCTGGCCTCGGACGGCTCCCAGAGCACCGCCGCCGCGCAGAACCCGTACGTCGACGCCGAGGGCGGCACGGTGCTGTTCGACGCCGAGGACGGCAATCTGGTGCCGGGCGACACCAACACCGTCACGGACGTGTTCCGCCGCCGCCTCTGAGCCGCGCCCGGCCACCACACCCGCCACCGCACCCGGCCGGACCATCCGGCCGCCCTGCGCCCGATTACGTCTGTTGACGTATTTTCCGTCCGGATTCATCTCAGCTGTTGACCCCGGGGGCCGCCCACGGCTTGGCTCGTCCCCGGACCGACCGCCCGGGGGGCCTGTCCGACCCGCCGCCGCCCCGCCCTCCGACTGCGGGAGGGCGGGGCGGCGCCGGGCTCAGCGGACGGGCAGCGCGACCTCCGCCGGACCGAAGGTCACCGTGCTGCCCGCCGGTGTCTCGCCGCCGTACAGGCCGTCCTGGGTGCCGAGCACCAGCGCGAGCCGGTGGCCGGCCGGGAGGTCGTACGCGGTGGGGAACAGCGTGACGTCCAGCGGGAAGGACTGTCCGGCCGGCCGTCCGGACCAGCTCTGCGGGGCATGTGCGATCAGCCGCCCGGCGCCGAGCGCGTCCACGTCGTAGAGGTACGCGACGGTGGTGCCCTGCGGCGCCGAGCTGGTTACGGTGGTGTGCACCCGGACGGCCCCGCGCACGGCGAGGCCCTGCCCGTACGGCTCCGACTGCCGGACAGCTGCCGCCCCGCGGTCCAGCAGCGGCACCAGGACGGTCGGCGGCTGGTGCAGCCACTGGTCGACCAGTCCGGAGAGCAGCACCGTGCCGCCGCTCGCACCGGACGGCCGGTCGCCGCGGACGGTGGCGGTGCCGACGAGGTCCAGCCGCTCGGTGCGGGAGGCGACCGAGTCCCAGTCCGGGTACGCCTCATGGGCGCCGCCCGGGCGGACCTCCAGGTCGACGCCCGGCGGCAGGCCCGCGCCCGCCACGCCCCTGAGGTGCTGGTCGAGCCAGCCGCGGGCGTCGTCCCAGGTGGCGTTGGAGAAGCCGAGCAGGCCGGTGAACTCCTGGCTGGCGTGGTCGCCGGGCCGCAGTTCGAGGCGCTTGGGGACGGTCAGCCGCCGGTAGAAGTCGGTCATCTGGCCGGGGTTGAAGAAGCTGTCGCTCCAGCCGTTGGCGAGGTAGACGGCGGCGCCGTTGGCGTTGATCCGGTCCAGGTAGGCGGCGGGCGAGCGGAGCTTCGCCCAGGCGATCACGTCGGGCAGGTCGTGGTCGCCGAACAGGTCGTCCAGGGCGTTCGCGAACTCCGGGCTCTTGCGGCCGGTCAGGCCCTCGATCCGGGCCAGCCTGGTGGCGGCGGCGGTGTGCCGGGTCTGCCCGCTGTACAGCGCGTCGGTCAGGTCGGCCCAGCCGCTGAGCGAGGCGACGGCCTTGATCCGCGGGTCGAACGCGGCGCCGAGGAGGGTGAGGCCGCCGCCGAGCGACAGGCCGATCATGCCGACCCGGTCCGGGTCCGCCGGGGTGTGGGCGAGGGCCCAGTCGATCACCGTCGAGATGTCCGCGACGTCCTTGGGCCCGGCGACGTCCACCTCCCCGCCCGAGCCCCAGAACCCGCGCACGGTGTACGTCACGACGACGTACCCGGCGGCCGCGAACCGGTGCCCCTGGGCGACGTACTCCAGGTCGTTCTGCCCCCAGCTCGCAGGCTGCACCACCACCGGGTAGCGGCCCCGGGCGTCGGCGCCCGGGGTCCCGGCGGGCGGGGTGAAGACGTCGGCCTTGAGCACGATGCCGTCCGGGGCGGTGATGTCCGCCAGCCGGAAGCCGCCGAGTGCCGACGCGGCGGCCGGCGGGGCGGCCGGCGGGGCGGCGGACCCGGACACGGGTACGGCGGCGGCGGGCTGTGCCACCGCACCCGTTGCGAGCCCGAGCCCGAGCGCCAGAGCGAGGGCGGCGCTCGCCGTCCTGTGTCCGCCGGTTCGGTGGGGTCGTGCCATCACGCGCTGCTCCCTCGGTCCACTTGATGTGATCACGACGAGCCTAGTGATCGAACCCGGCCCCGAGGGAGATGATGATCAGCCAAATTACTGGCCGGTAACGTGAGCTGGCGGCGGAACCGCGAACGGGGGTGGGACACCGGTGCGGGCCGGTGTCCCACCCCCGAGGCGGGAGGGTGGGGCAGTTGGTCTTCGGGCCGCGCGGCGGTGGCGGGAAATCGATTCACCACCACCGCAGGGCGGTTGTGAGCCCGCGGGGACGGGCCGGTTCCGAGCGGCTCGGCCCCGCGGGCAGCTTGCGGGGGTCAACCCCCGTGCGGGTCAACCCTCCTGGGGGTCAACTCCTCCCGGGGGTCACCCTCTCGTGGAGGTCAACCCACGTGGGGGTCAACCCACGTGGGCGTCAGCCCTCCAGCGCGGCGCGGGCGTCCACGAAGGCGGCGACGGCGCGCTCCACGTCCTCGGTGGAGTGGGCCGCGGAGAGCTGCACCCGGATCCGGGCCTGGCCGTGCGGGACCACCGGGTACGAGAAGCCGATCACGTACACGCCGCGCTCCAGCAGGAGTTCGGCCAGGCGGCCGGCCTTCGCCGCGTCGCCGATCATCACCGGGGCGATCGGGTGGTCGCCCGGCAGGATCTCGAACCCGGCCTCGGTCATCTTCGAGCGGAACAGCGCGGTGTTGGCCGCCAGCCGCTCGCGCAGCTCGTTGGACTGCTCGACCAGGTCGAGCACCTTCAACGAGGCGGCCGCGATCACCGGGGCCAGCGAGTTGGAGAACAGGTACGGGCGGGAGCGCTGGCGCAGCAGGGCGACGATCTCCCGGCGGGCGGCGACGTAGCCGCCGGAGGCGCCGCCGAGCGCCTTGCCCAGGGTGCCGGTGATGATGTCCACCCGGTCCATCACGCCGTGCAGTTCGGGGGTGCCGCGGCCGCCGGCGCCGACGAAGCCGACGGCGTGCGAGTCGTCGACCATGACCATGGCGTCGTAGCGGTCGGCCAGGTCGCAGATCTCGCGCAGCGGGGCGACGTAGCCGTCCATGGAGAAGACGCCGTCGGTGACGATCAGGCGGCGGCGGGCGTCCTGGGTCTCCTTGAGCTGCTGCTCCAGGTCGGCCAGGTCGCGGTTGGCGTAGCGGTGGCGGCGGGCCTTGCTGAGCCGGATGCCGTCGATGATGCTGGCGTGGTTGAGCGCGTCGGAGATGACGGCGTCGCGGTCGTCCAGCAGGGTCTCGAACACGCCGCCGTTGGCGTCGAAGCACGAGGAGTAGAGGATGGTGTCCTCCTGGCCGAGGAAGGCCGAGAGGCGGTTCTCCAGCTCCTTGTGCACGTCCTGGGTGCCGCAGATGAAGCGGACCGAGGCCATGCCGTAGCCCCAGCGGTCCAGGGCGTCCTTGGCCGCGGCGAGCACCTCGGGGTGGTCGGCCAGGCCGAGGTAGTTGTTGGCGCAGAAGTTCAGCACCTCGCCGGGGCGGCCGCCGGAGGTGACGGTGACCTCGGCGCTCTGCGGGCTGCCGATCACCCGCTCCGGCTTGAACAGGCCGGCCTCACGGATCTCGTCGAGGGTGGTGGCGATGTCGGCGCGCACGTTGTCGAACACAACAGGCTCCTTTGGCGTCAGCGGGGTGCTCAGGCGGTCCAGTCGAGGATGATCTTGCCGCAGTTGCCGCTCGCGGCGTCGTCGAAGGCGGCCTCGAAGTCGGTGGCGGCGTAGCGGCCGGTGATCACCGGGCTGAGGTCCAGGCCGCCCTCCAGCAGCACCGACATCGCGTACCAGGTCTCGAACATCTCGCGGCCGTAGATGCCCTTGATGGTGATCATCGAGGTGACGATCGAGGCCCAGTCCACCGCGAAGTCCTCGGCCGGCAGGCCCAGCATGGCGATCTTGCCGCCGTGGGTCATGTTGGCGATCATCGACTGCATCGCCTCGGGGCGGCCGGACATCTCCAGGCCGACGTCGAAGCCCTCGCGCAGGCCCAGCTTCTGCTGGCCCTCCTCGATGGTGTGCTCGGCGACGTTCAGCGCCAGCGTCACGCCGACCTGGCGGGCCAGGTCGAGCCGGTACGGGGAGACGTCGGTGATCATCACGTTGCGGGCGCCGGCGTGCTTGGCGACGGCGGCCGCCATGATGCCGATCGGGCCGGCGCCGGTGACCAGCACGTCCTCGCCGACCAGCGGGAAGGACAGCGCGGTGTGCACGGCGTTGCCGAAGGGGTCGAAGATCGCGGCCACGTCGAGGTCGACCGGCACCCGGTGCACCCAGACGTTGGAGGCGGGCAGCGCCACGTACTCGGCGAAGGCGCCGTCCCGGTTCACGCCCAGGCCGACGGTGTTGCGGCACAGGTGGCGGCGGCCGGCCAGGCAGTTGCGGCACTTGCCGCAGACCAGGTGGCCCTCGCCGCTGACCAGGTCGCCGATCGCGATGTCCGCGACGCCGGCGCCGATCTCGGCGACCTCGCCGACGAACTCGTGGCCGAGCACCAGCGGGGTCCGGATCGTCTGCTGCGCCCAGCCGTCCCACTTGCGGATGTGCAGGTCGGTGCCGCAGATGCCGGTGCGCAGCACCTTGATCAGCACCTCGCCGGGGCCGATCTCGGGCTTCGGGACGTCGATCATCCAGAGGCCGGGCTCGGCGTGCTGCTTGACGAGTGCCTTCACGGGAGACGGCTCCTGACGTGCTGATCGGGGACGGCCTTCGAGGGTCGGGCAGGCCGGGGGCTCGGTTCGGCCGCTCCTGACGGGCACGCTCCGGCAGGCAGAAATCTGCCTGGTGGGAGGGGGTGCGGTCCATCGAGGAATTCTTAAGGACGGCCACAGCTGAGCTGAACGATCGTGCCCGAGCTGGGCCCGGGGGCGGGTGCGGCGTGCCGGTGCTCACCCGTCCGGCCGAGCGCGCGGCGCCGGTGACGACACCAACCGGCCGTACCGCCGGGGTACTTGACAACGATCCGCCAGCGGGAACGGGCCACTCGGGTGGGCTTGGGTCCGTTCGGGCCAGCCCGGCCGCCACCGACGCGCGGGTGTTCGAGCGCGGTGCTTACGGTGGCGACGCTCCCCCACGGCCCCGTGGAGCAGCGCTCCGGGGCCCTTCGCCGCAGAGAGGCGCCCCACTCCATGACCAACACCCGACGGCCCCGCCCGGCCGCTCCCCGTTCCGCCCGGCTGGCCGCAGGCGCCGCCCTCGCGCTGGCCGGCCTGCTGACCGCCACCGCCTGCTCCGGAGAGTCGACGCCCGCCCGGCAGGCCGCCGAGCCGGCGGTCACCGCCGAACCGGCCGCGCTCAGCCCGTCTCCGGGGTACTCCTCCCCGGGCACCCCCTCGGGGAGCGCCTCCTCGAACGCGGTGGTGCAGCTGACCCCGGCCGTCAGCGCCAAGCTGGACGCCGCGATCCAGTCGGTGCTCAAGCAGAACTCGGTGCCCGGCATCTCGGTCGGGATCATCACCCCGGGCGGCACGTACCAGAAGTCCTTCGGCGTCTCCGACAAGACCGCCAACACGCCGATGGACGCGGGGCTGTTCACCCGCATCGGCAGCGAGAGCAAGACCTTCACCGCGACCGCCGTGCTGCGCCTGGTCGACCAGGGCAAGGTGGCGCTGGACGACCCGATCTCCAAGTACGTGGACGGCGTCCCCGGCGGCGACGGGATCACCGTCCGCCAGCTCGGCGAGATGCGCAGCGGCCTGTTCCCGTACAGCTCCGACCCGGACTTCGTGAACACGCTGATCAGCGACCCGAACCACGTGTTCACCCCGGACCAGCTGCTCGCCTACGGCTACAAGCACCCCGCCGTGTTCCCGCCCGGCCAGCGGTTCCAGTACAACAACAGCAACTACATCATCCTGGGCAAGCTGATCGAGAAGCTCGGCGGGCAGAGCGCCGGCGACTTCCTCCAGTCCCAGGTGTTCACGCCCGCCTCGCTGGCCAAGACGAGCTTCCCCACCGACGGGACGCTCCCCGACCCGCACGCCCACGGCTACACCAACCAGACGCCCAACGGGGACATCCAGGACGCCACCAACTGGAACCCGTCCTGGGCCTGGACGGCCGGGGCCGTCATCACCCAGCTCGCCGACCTGGAGAGCTGGGCCAAGACCGTGGCCACCGGCGCCATCATCAGCCCGGCCAGCCAGACCGAGCGGTTGAAGACCCTGCCCACCGGCGACCCGGGCGTCACCTACGGCTTCGGGCTGTTCAACAACAACGGCTGGATCGGGCACAACGGCTCGATGCCCGGTTACGAGAGCGTCGCGGTGTACATGCCGGACGCCCAGGCCACCCTGGTGCTGCTGCTCAACACCGATGTGATCTCCCAGGGCCAGGAGCCGTCCACGCTGTTCGCCAACGCGATCACCAAGATCATCTCGCCGAACAACGTCTACGCGCTCCCGACCGAGACCGCCTCGCCGTCGGCCCCGGCCTCGGGCGGCGGCTCCGGCTCCCCCTCGGCCACCGGCTCCGGCAGCGGCGCGCCCTCGCTCCCGGGCAACGCCCCCACCACCGTGCGGGCCTGACCGCGACACGGGCCCGACCACGGCACGCGGGCAGGACGCGAGCCCGACCCGGTGCGACCGGGTCGGGCCTGCTACGTCCATGACGCTCCGTCAGATCCCCAGTACCTTGCCGAGGTCGTACGAGACCGGCTCCTCCAACTGCGCGTAGGTGCAGCTCTCCGGCGTGCGGTCCGGGCGCCAGCGGCGGAACTGGGCGGTGTGCCGGAAGCGGCTGCCCTCCATGTGGTCGTACGCCACCTCGACCACCCGCTCGGGGCGCAGCGCGATCCAGGACAGGTCCTTGCCGCCGGTCCAGCGGCTGACCGCCCCCGGCAGCCGCCCCTCCGCGTGCGCGGACTCCTCCGCCCAGGCGCCCCAGGGGTGTTCGGCGAGGTCGTCCGTCCTCAGCGGGGCCAGCTCATCGGCCAGTTCGCGGCGGCGCGCCATCGAGAAGGCGGCGCACACCCCGACGTGCTGGAGCCGGCCCTCGTCGTCGTGGATGCCCAGCAGCAGCGAGCCGACCACCGGGCCGCTCTTGTGCTCGCGGTAGCCGGCCACCACGCAGTCGGCGGTGCGCTCGTGCTTGATCTTGTACATGGTCCGCTCGCCCGGCCGGTACGGCTGGTCCAGCGGCTTGGCCACCACCCCGTCCAGCCCGGCGCCCTCGAACTCGGCGAACCAGCTCTGCGCCAGCTCGGGGTCGGTCGAGGCCGGGGCGGTGAACACCGGGTCGGCGGCCCGCGCGAGCGCCGCCTCCAGGGCCGGGCGGCGCACCGACAGCGGCTCGTCCAGCAGCGAGTCGTCACCGAGGGCGAGCAGGTCGAAGGCCACGAAGGAGGCGGGCGTCCGCTCCGCGAGCAGCTTCACCCGGCTCGCCGCCGGGTGGATCCGCTCCAGCAGCTCCTCGAAGCGCAGCCGCCCCTCCCGGGCGATCACCACCTCGCCGTCCAGCACGCAGCGCGGCGGCAGCTCCCGCCGGAAGGCCTCCACCAGTTCGGGGAAGTACCTGGTCAGCGGCTTGCCGGTGCGGCTGCCCAGCTCCACCTCGGCGCCGTCGCGGAACACGATGCTGCGGAAGCCGTCCCACTTGGCCTCGTACTGCATCCCCGTCGGGATCCTGGCCACCGACTTGGCGAGCATCGGGGCCACCGGCGGCATCACGGGCAGGTCCATGCGTCCCAGCCTGGCGCGGTTCGCCCCGGGGCGCGCGCCGGGCGCGGCGCCCTTAGCGTGAGAGGCATGGGCACAGCCGTCGAACTGGAAGTCGCCGGGCGCACCGTCCGGCTGTCCAACCCGGACAAGGTGTACTACCCCGAGCGCGGCTTCACCAAGCTGGACGTCGCCCACTACTACCTGGCCGTCGCCGACGGGGTGCTGCACGGGCTGCGCGACCGGCCCACCACCCTCCAGCGCTTCCCCGACGGGGTCGACGGCGAGTTCTTCTACCAGAAGCGCGCCCCCAAGGGCCTGCCGGACTGGCTGCCCACCGCCCGGATCGAGTTCCCCAGCGGGCGCTCCGCCGACGAGATCTGCCCCACCGAACCGGCCGCCGTGCTGTGGGCCGCCAACCTGGGCTGCCTCACCTTCCACCCCTGGCCGGTCCGGCGCGGCGACACCGACCACGTCGACGAACTGCGCATCGACCTCGACCCGCAGCCCGGCACCGACTTCCACGACGCCGTCCGCGCCGCCCACGAACTGCGCGCCCTGCTGGAGGAGTACGGGCTGCGCGGCTGGCCCAAGTCCTCCGGCGGGCGCGGCCTGCACGTCTACGTCCCACTGGTGCCCGAGTGGACCTTCACCGACGGGCGGCACGCCGTGATCGCGCTCGGCCGGGTGCTGGAACAGCGGATGCCGGGGAAGGTCACCACCGCCTGGTGGAAGGAGGAACGCGGCGAACGCATCTTCGTCGACTACAACCAGATGGCCCGCGACCGCACCATCGCCTCCGCCTACTCGCTGCGCGCCCGCCCCCGCGCCACCGCCTCCGCCCCGCTGCGCTGGGACGAACTCGACGACGCCACCCCCGAGGACTTCGACCTGCGCACCGTCCCCGCCCGCTTCGCCGAACTCGGCGACCCCAACGCGGAGATGGCGGACCACGCGTACCGGCTGGACGGCCTGCTGGAGCTGTACGAGAAGCAGCTGCACGACGAGGGCCTCGGCGAACTCCCGTACCCGCCCGACCACCCCAAGGCCGCCGGCGAACCGACCCGGGTGCAGCCCAGCCGGGCCCGGAAGAAGGCCGTCTAGCCTCCTGGGCTCCCTGGGCTCCTGGGCTCCTGGCCTCCTCGTAGTCTGACCGGATGCCCTTCGACCACAACGACCACTACCACCGGTCCGTGCTGCGCACCGTGCCGCCCGGCGCCCGCCGCGCCCTGGACGTCGGCTGCGGCACCGGCCGCTTCGCCCGGGCGCTCGCCCGCCGGGGCCTGGAGGTGGACGCCGTCGACCGGGACGAGGCCGTCCTCGCCGCCGCGCGCGGCTCCTCCGCCCCGGCCGCCGTCCACTACCGGCAGAGCGACCTCACCGCGCTCCAACTGCCGCCCGGCCACTACGACTTCATCTCCTGCCTGGCCAGCCTCCACCACCTGCCGCTGGACACCCTGGCCCGGCTGCGCGAGGCGCTCGCGCCCGGCGGGGTCCTGGTCGTGCTGGGCTGCTACCGCGAGACCACCCCCGGGGACCGGCTGATCAGCCTGGCCGCCGTCCCGGTGAACGCCCTCTGCCGCCTCGCCGTCCACCTGCGCGAACGCGGCGCACCACCACCGGCCGTCCGGGCGCCGATCGCGATGCCGCAGACCTCGCTCCCCGACATCCGGGCGTACGCCACCCGGCACCTGCCCGGATTCCGGCTGCGGCGGCTGCTGTTCTGGCGGTACCTGCTGGTGTATCGCCGCCCGCGGTGATCAACTGGGGCGGACAACTTTCCAGGGAGGGAACGGACATGGGCGCACGGGGGCTGGCGGAGATCCTGGCGGACGCGGCGGGCGGGGTGTTCCCGCCGCCGGACGGCTCGGTGACGGTGGTGCCCCAGCCCTCGCCGCGCGAGGCCGGGGTGGTCTCCTTCGCCGCGCACGCCGTGGTCTTCACCGACCAGGACCCGGACTGGGTGCGCGCCGCCGTCGCCGCCGCCCCGGGCGACCCGCTGTCCGTCCCGCTCTGCCCGCCCTTCCTCACCGCCTTCGCCGAGCGGACCGGGCGGACCGTCAACAACATCGACCTGCTCACCGTCGCCGACCGCCTCCCGGGCGGGCCGCCGCTGCCGCTCAGCCCGGTCGAGGACCGCGAACACCCGCGCGTGGTACGGGCGTTGCGCTACCGCGAGGACGTCCGGGTGTACGAGGCCGACGGCGGCGTGCTCATCCTGGGCCGGGGCGTGGCCGGCCGCTGGGAGACCGCCGTCGAGGTCGACCCGCACGCCCGGGGCCGGGGCCTCGGCCGCGCGCTCGCCACCGCCGCCCGCCACCTGCTGCCGGAGGGCGAGGTGGTCTGGGCCCAGCAGGCCCCCGGCAACGCCCCCAGCGTCCGCGCCTTCCAGGCCGCCGGCTACCGGCCGGTCGGCGCCGAGGCCCTGCTGGTCCTCGGGCAGCCGTGACGCGCCGACCCGCTTGGCGGGTACGGGTGCGTACCCGTACCCTGATGGCAACCGAAGGGAGCCTCCCATGGCCGATGCCAACGTTCGAATCCCCGTCGAAGCACGCGACAGACTCGCCGAGATCGCGGCCGCCGAGCACCTCTCGCTGCGCTCCTACCTCGCCCACCTCGCGGAGACCCTGCTCACCCCCGCCGAACGGGCCGAGCGGGCGGAACAGGCCCGCGCGGCCCTCAAGGCCTGGAACGGCTACGACCCGGACGCCGCCCACACCCGGCAACTGGACGCCGAGCTCGACCGGCGCCTGGCCCAGGCGGAGATCCGGTGACCGAACTGCACGTCGTCCTCGACGACACCGCCATGGTCGCGGCCGGACGCGGCAACCTGCTGGCATCCCGTCTCGTCCACCGCGCCCACGCCGAGCCGGGCTGGTACCTCTACGCACCCGCGTGCGCCCTGGTGGAGGCCGACCGCGCCCGGCCCGGCACCGCCGAGCACCTGGCGGCACTTCCTGGCGTCACCGTCCTCGATCTGGACCTCTCGGCCGCGTTGGCCGTGGCCGGTGACACCACCTGGGCCCAGGCCCACGCCCGCCACGCCGCCGCGCCCACCCCGGACCGTCCGTCCGGCGCGGTCGTCGCCACCACCGACCCCGCGCGGTGGGCCGGTCAGCCCGTACGGGTCATCGACCTCACGCCCTGATCGAACCCCGGGCCGCCGTCGACCCCGGCCGCCGGGCGGTCATGCGATCCGGGCGCCCGCCGGGGCGAGGTCGGCGATGGTGCGGACGGCGTCGGCGATCTGCTGGTCCGTGAGGTCCCCGCGGGCGGTCAGGCGCAGGCGGGAGATGCCGTCCGGGACGGACGGGGGCCGGAAGCAGCCCACGGCGAGGCCCGCACGGAGGCAGTCGGCGGCCCAGGCGACGGCGGCCTCCGGGCCCGGGGCGCGGACCGAGACCACGGCCGCGTCGGGCTGGCAGGCCTGCAGGCCGGCGGCGGTGAGGCGGGCGGCGAGGGTGCGGGCGACCTCGCGGGCGCGGTCGGCGCGCTCCGGTTCGGCGCGCAGCAGGCGCAGCGCGGCGAGGGCGGCGCCGGCGGCGGCCGGGGCGAGGCCGGTGTCGAAGATGAAGGTGCGGGCCGTCTCGGTCAGGTGCCGGACGACCCGGCGCGGGCCGAGCACGGCGCCGCCCTGGGAACCGAGCGACTTCGACAGGGTGACGGTGGCGACGGTGTCCGGCTGCCCGGCCAGCCCGGCGGCCGCCAGTGCGCCGCGCCCGCCGGGGCCGAGCACACCCAGCCCGTGGGCGTCGTCCACCAGCAGGGCGGCCCCGCCGCTCCGGGCGGCCTCGGAGAGTGCGCGCAGCGGCGCCGCGTCGCCGTCCACCGAGAACACCGAGTCGCTGACCACCAGCGCCCGCCGCTGTTCCCGCGCGGCCAGCGCGTCGGCGACCGCGGCCGGGTCGCTGTGCGGGGCCCGGTGGACGTCGGCGCGGGCCAGCCGGCAGCCGTCGATCAGCGAGGCGTGGTTGTAGGCGTCGGAGACGATCAGGGTGTCCGGGTCGGTCAGCGCGGTGAGGGCGGCGAGGTTGGCCGTGTACCCGGAGGAGAACACCAGCGCGGCCTCGACCCCGCAGAACTCGGCGAGTTCCTGCTCCAGTTCGGTGTGCAGCGCGGTCGTCCCGGTCACCAGCCGGGACCCGGTCGACCCCCCGCCCCACCGCAGGGCGGCCTCCGCCGCGGCCCCGGTCACCGCCGGGTGCCTGGTCAGCCCCAGGTAGTCGTTGCCCGCGAGGTCCAGCACCGCGTCCTCCGCGCGCCGGCTGCGCAGCGTGCGGGTCAGCCCGGCGTCGGCGCGCAGCGCGGCGGCCTCGTCGAGCCAGTCGAAGACGTGCGCGGGGGCGGGCCCGGCGTCGGGCGCGACAGCGGGGCGGGGCTGGGAGGCGAGGGGGAGGGCCATGTCCGGCACTCTGACACGCCCCGCGAACGGGGATCAATGTGCCACTCGGCACATGATCGGCGCGGCCCACTGGCCGGTCGTGACAACCGGGGTCCGGCCGCCGGCCGCCCGGAGGCTTTGCCGGGGGTGGCGGCGAGCAGGCAAGATAGCCCGGTGACCCTCCTTGATCTGATGCCGAAGCCCGCCACTCCCGATGCGCTGTACGAGACCTTCGCGGCCTGGGCGGAGGAGCGCGGGATCACGCTGTACCCGGCGCAGGAGGAGGCGCTGATCGAGCTGGTCTCCGGGAACAACGTCATCCTCGCGACGCCGACCGGCTCGGGAAAGTCCCTGGTGGCGGCCGGTGCGCACTTCGCGGCGCTGGCGGAGGGGCAGCGGACCTTCTACACCGCGCCGATCAAGGCGCTGGTGTCGGAGAAGTTCTTCGACCTGGTGAAGATGTTCGGTACCGAGCAGGTCGGCATGATGACGGGTGACGCCAGCGTCAACCCGACCGCGCCGATCATCTGCTGCACGGCCGAGGTGCTGGCGCAGATCGCGCTGCGCGACGGTGCCCGGGCGGACATCGGCCAGGTCGTCATGGACGAGTTCCACTTCTACGCCGAGCCGGACCGCGGCTGGGCCTGGCAGATCCCGCTGCTGGAGCTGCCGCAGGCGCAGTTCCTGCTGATGTCGGCGACGCTGGGCGACGTGCGCCGCTTCGAGGAGGACCTGACCCGCCGCACCGGCCGGCCGACCACCGTGGTGCGCAACGCGACCCGCCCGGTGCCGCTGTTCTACGAGTACCGCCGCACCACCCTGCACGACACCCTGGAGGAGCTGCTGCAGACCGGCCAGGCGCCGGTCTACGTCGTGCACTTCACCCAGAAGGAAGCGGTGGAGCGGGCCCAGTCGCTGATGAGCATCAACATGTGCTCGAAGGCGGAGAAGGAGGCCATCTCCGAGCTGATCGGCGGCTTCCGCTTCACCACCAAGTTCGGCCGCAACCTGTCGCGTTTCGTCCGCCACGGCATCGGCGTGCACCACGCGGGCATGCTGCCGAAGTACCGCCGGCTGGTCGAACGCCTCGCCCAGGCGGGCCTGTTGAAGGTGATCTGCGGGACGGACACGCTCGGTGTGGGCGTCAATGTGCCGATCCGCACGGTGCTGTTCACCGCCCTGTCCAAGTACGACGGCCAGCGCGTGCGCATCCTGCGCGCCCGCGAGTTCCACCAGATCGCCGGGCGCGCGGGCCGGGCCGGCTTCGACACCGTGGGCCAGGTCGTGGCCCAGGCGCCGGAGCACGTGATCGAGAACGACAAGGCGGTCGCCAAGGCCGGGGACGACCCGAAGAAGAAGCGCAAGGTGGTGCGGAAGAAGGCGCCGGAGGGCTTCGTCGGCTGGACCGAGGAGACCTTCGACAAGCTGATCGGCGCCGACCCGGAGCCGCTGGTCTCCCGGTTCAAGGTGAGCCACGCGATGCTGCTGTCGGTGATCGGCCGCCCGGGCAACGCCTTCGAGGCGATGCGCAAGCTGCTCACCGACAACCACGAGGACAAGGCCGCCCAGCGCCGGCACATCCGCACCGCGATCGCGATCTACCGCTCGCTGCTGGAGGGCGGCGTGGTGGAGCGGCTGCCGGAGCCGGACGCGGAGGGCCGGATCGTCCGCCTGACCCTGGACCTCCAGGAGAACTTCGCGCTCAACCAGCCGCTGTCCACCTTCGCGCTGGCCTCCTTCGAACTGCTCGACCCCACCTCCCCCGCGTACGCGATGGACGTCATCTCGGTGGTCGAGGCGACCCTCGACGACCCGCGCCAGATCCTCGCCGCCCAGCAGAACAAGGCGCGCGGCGAGGCCGTCGGCGAGATGAAGCGGGACGGCATCGAGTACGAGGAGCGGATGGAGCGGCTCCAGGAGATCACCTACCCGAAGCCGCTGGAGGAGCTGCTCACCCACGCGTACGAGGTGTACCGCCGGGCGCACCCGTGGATCGGCGACCACCAGCTCCAGCCGAAGTCCGTGGTGCGCGACCTGTACGAGCGGGCGATGACCTTCTCGGACTACGTCGGTTTCTACGAACTGGCCCGCACCGAGGGCATCGTGCTGCGCTACCTGGCCGGTGCGTACAAGGCGCTGGAGCAGACCGTCCCCGAGGACGTGAAGACGGACGACCTCAAGGACGTCATCGCCTGGCTCGGCGAGCTGGTCCGCCAGGTCGACTCCAGCCTGCTGGACGAGTGGGAGCAGCTGGCCAACCCGACCGAGGCGGCCACCGCCGAGGTCACCCTGGACGACAAGCCGGCGCCGGTGACGGCGAACGCCCGGGCCTTCCGGGTGCTGGTGCGCAACGAGATGTTCCGCCGGGTGGAGCTGTGCGCGCTGGAGCGCTGGGACGAACTCGGCGAGCTGGACGGCGAGTACGGCTGGGACGCGGACCGCTGGGCGGACGCCATGGACGGCTACTGGGACGAGTACGACGACCTGGGCACCGGCCCGAACGCGCGCGGCCCGAAGATGCTGATCATCGAGGAGGAGGACTCCGCCTGGAAGGTCCGGCAGATCTTCGACGACCCGGAGGGCGACCACGACTGGGGCATCAGCGCCGAGGTCGACCTGTACGGCTCGGACGAGGAGGGCCGGGCCGTGGTGCGGGTGACGGCGGTGGACCGGCTCGGCGGGTGACGGCCGCTCGGACGACGAGGGGGCCCGGCGCACGTCGCGCCGGGCCCCTGGCCGTTCGTCACACCGCCGTGCTAGGGCTGCATCCAGACGAACGGCTGCCCCGCCGCGTACGACAGCGCGCGGGTGGCCTCGTCCAGGTTCGGTTCGCCGCCGGTGCCCGGGGCGCCGGGCGCCGGGGTGGTCGCCGCGGGGGTGCCCGCGGCGGGGCTGCCGGTCGGGCGGGCGTCGCCGGCGCGGGAGCTGGTGACGGTCACGTAGTGGCCGACGGCCTCGATCCGCGGTTCGCCGCCCGGCTTGCCGCCGCCGGACTGCGCGGGCGCGATGGTGGTGTCGGCGAGGATGAAGGCGACCGCGCCGGGCTTGCCCCGCAGGGTGTCGGCGGCCCTGGCGGCGGTGGACTGGTCGGCGAAGCGCAGCAGGGTGACGCTGGAGAGCACCGGGCGGTCGACGCCGGTGAAGCTGACCGTCAGATAGGCCTGGCAGCCGGTGTCCTTGAGCAGTTCCTGGGTGCGGTCCTGGAGCACCTCGTCGCACTTCTCACCCTGCCGGATGCCGTTGCGCCGAGCCTTGTAGCCGGCGACCTCGACCGGGCGCTGGGCGGGGAAGAGGTTGTCGGCGTTGAGGCCCTCGGGGTCGGTGACGGGCGGCGGGGCGCCGACCACGGGGGGCGTGCGGGTGGCATCCGCCTTGGACGGGCCCAGGCCGGGTATGTAGTCGCCGGGCGTCTCGCGGGTGATGATCCATCCGCCGGCCGCGACCACGCCGACCACGGCGACCCAGCCGACCGCCCGGCGGCCGTTCAGCCGCAGGCCGCGCCTGCGCCCGGTGCCGACGGCCCCCTCGGCTCCCCCGCCGGTCCGCTGTCCTGCCCGGCCGTCCTGGCCCTCTCCCGGAGTCGGGGTGCGCTCCCCCTGCGTGGTCATGGCGCAGATTCTAAGCACCCGCCGAGTGGCGCCGGTCACGGGGTCGGGGGCTTGTCGATCTTCGCCCGCCCCACCCCCGACCCCACCCTCGACCCCGCCTCCGCCCCACCTCCGACCTACCCGCCGGTAACCGCCCTTCGGCGCCGCCGTCAAGCGCGTGACCAGCGCCGACGCCGTGAGCTTCGACACTGTGGCAATCGGCACATCCTTCCGGGGATCTTCTGGTGGGTTTGCTCTGGCGCCATTCGAGCGCCAGCAGGCAGGATCGGCCCCATGGATCTGCTCGATACCCTCACCGCCAAGGGCCTGCGCGGCGAAGTCCCGACCCGCGAGGAGGCCCTGGCCGTCCTCGCCACCACCGACGACGAGCTGCTCGACGTGGTCGCCGCGGCCGGCAAGGTGCGCCGCCGCTGGTTCGGCCGCCGGGTCAAGCTCAACTACCTGGTGAACCTCAAGAGCGGACTCTGCCCCGAGGACTGCTCCTACTGCTCCCAGCGGCTCGGGTCCAAGGCCGAGATCCTCAAGTACACCTGGCTCAAGCCGGACCAGGCCGCCGACGCCGCCCGCGCCGGGGTGGCCGGCGGCGCCAAGCGGGTCTGCCTGGTCGCCAGCGGCCGCGGCCCGACGGACCGTGACATCGACCGGGTCACCGACACCATGGCCGCCATCAAGGACGCCGACCCCGAGGTCGAGATCTGCGTCTGCCTCGGCCTGCTGTCCGACAACCAGGCCGAGCGGCTCAAGGCGGCCGGTGCCGACGCCTACAACCACAACCTCAACACCTCCGAGAACACCTACGGGACCATCACCAAGACCCACACCTACGCGGACCGGGTCGACACGGTGCAGAAGGCGCACGGCGCCGGCCTGTCCGCCTGCTCCGGCCTGATCGCCGGCATGGGCGAGACCGACAAGGACCTGGTCGACGTGGTGTTCGCGCTGCGCGAGCTCGGCTCGGACTCCGTCCCGGTCAACTTCCTGATCCCCTTCGAGGGCACCCCGCTCGCCAAGGAGTGGAACCTCACCCCGCAGCGCTGCCTGCGCATCCTGGCGATGGTCCGCTTCGTCAACCCCGACACCGAGGTGCGGATCGCCGGCGGCCGCGAGGTCCACCTGCGCACCATGCAGCCGCTCGGCCTGCACATCGCCAACTCGATCTTCCTCGGCGACTACCTGACCAGCGAGGGCCAGGCCGGGCAGGCCGACCTCGACATGATCAAGGACGCGGGCTTCGAGGTCGAGGGCGCGGGCGAGGCCACCCTGCCCCGCCACCGCGCCGACGTGGCCGCTGCCGCCGCCTCCGGCTCCGGGTGCGGCACCGCGGCCTCGGCCTGCGGCAGCGGCGGCGGCTGCGGGCCGTGCGGCGGGCACGCGCACGACACCGACGCTGCATCGGCCCCGGCCGCAGCCGTGGAGGGCACGAACGACGGGCTGCGCGAGGACCTGGTCAAGGTCCGCCGCCGCGGCGCCGGCACCGAACTCGCGCCCAACGCCTGACCCTCCCGCACACTCCGGAGCGATCTCACCATGTCCCAGCTGTCCGCGGACACGCTGCTCGCCCTCGACCGGGCGCACGTCTGGCACCCGTACGGGCCGATGCCCGGCACCGTCACCCCGTACGTGGTCGAATCCGCCTCGGGCGTCCGCCTGCGCCTGGCGGAGCCCGTCGCGGGCGGGCGGCGCGAACTGGTCGACGGCATGTCCTCCTGGTGGGCGGCGATCCACGGCTACCGGCACCCGGTGCTGGACGAGGCGGTGCGCGAGCAGCTGGGGCGGATGAGCCATGTGATGTTCGGCGGGCTCACCCACGAGCCCGCCGTGCGGCTGGCCGCCCGCCTGGTCGAGATCACCCCGGAGCCGCTCCGGCACGTCTTCCTCGCCGACTCCGGCTCGGTCGCGGTCGAGGTCGCGATGAAGATGTGCCTCCAGTACTGGCAGTCCACCGGCCGGCCCGAGAAGCGCCGACTGCTGACCTGGCGCGGCGGCTACCACGGCGACACCTTCCACCCGATGTCGGTCTGCGACCCCGACGGCGGGATGCACCACCTGTGGGGCGGGGTGCTGCCCGGGCAGCTCTTCGCCCCGCAGCCGCCGGCCGGCTTCGACGCCCCGCTCGACCCCGAATACGCCGCGCAGTTCGAGGAGTTGATGGTCCGTCACGCCGACGAGCTGGCCGCCGTCATCGTCGAACCGGTGGTCCAGGGCGCGGGCGGCATGCAGTTCCACTCCCCCGCCTACCTGCGGATGCTGCGCGAACTCTGCGACCGGCACGGCGTGCTGCTGGTCTTCGACGAGATCGCCACCGGCTTCGGCCGCAGCGGCGCCCTGTTCGCCGCCGACCACGCGGGCGTCTCCCCCGACGTGATGTGCCTCGGCAAGGCGCTCACCGGCGGCTACCTCACGCTGGCCGCCGCGCTGTGCACCGGCGAGGTCGCCGACGGCATCAGCCGCGGCGAGATGCCCGTGCTCGCCCACGGCCCGACCTTCATGGGCAACCCGCTGGCCTGCGCGGCCGCCAACGCCTCGCTGGACCTGCTGCTCGGGCAGGACTGGGCGGTCGAGGTCAAGCGCATCGAGGGCGGCCTGCGGGACGGCCTCGCGGCGGCCACTGACCTGCCGGGCGTACGCGACGTACGGGCCCAAGGCGCCATCGGCGTCGTGCAGTTGGACCACCCGGTGGACGTCCCGGCAGCCACCGAGGCCGCCGCCCGGGCGGGCGTCTGGCTGCGCCCGTTCCGGGACCTGATCTACACCATGCCCCCCTACGTGACGGAGGACGAGGACGTGGCACGCATCGCTGCCGCAGTGACCGCCGCGGCGGTGGCCGGATGACCGCGCGCATCCTCTTCGTGACCGGCACCAACACGGACGTCGGCAAGACCGTCGCCACCGCGGCCCTCGCCTCGGCCGCGCTGCACGAGGGCCGGAAGGTCGCCGTGCTCAAGCCCGGACAGACCGGCGTCACACCGGACGAGCCGGGCGACGCCGCCGAAGTGCGGCGCCTGGCAGGCGAACTGACGGTCCGTGAGCTGGTGCGCTATCCCGAGCCGCTGGCCCCCGACACCGCCGCCCGGCGGGCCGGGATGCCCTACCTCTCCCCCGCCGAGGTGGTCGCCGAGGTCGCCGACCTCGCCGCCACCCACGATCTGGTGCTGGTCGAGGGCGCGGGCGGCCTGCTCGTCCGCTACGACGACGAGGGCCGCACGCTGGCCGACCAGGCCCGGGCCGTACGGGAGGCGGGCCTCGACGCCGAGGTGCTGCTGATCGCCTCCGCCGGCCTGGGCACCCTCAACATCGTCTCGCTCACGGCCGAGGCCCTGGCCGCCCGCGAACTCCCGCTCGCCGGCGTCGTCGTCGGCTCCTGGCCCGCCGAGCCCGGCCTCGCCGAACGCTGCAACCTCGCCGACCTGCCCCGCTCGGCCGGCGCCCCGCTGCTCGGCGCCCTGCCGGAACGGGCCGGCTCGGCCGAGGACTTCGCGGCCCTGGCCGTCGCCTCCCTGGCCCCGGAACTGGGCGGCCGCTGGAACGCGGAGCACTTCGCACACGTCCACCGGCCGGAACGGCCCTGACTTCGCTCGATGGAGTGATCCTGGTGCCCGAATTGCAGATTCGGGCACCGGATGCTCATTAGGTTGCCCACATGACAGACGGGCTGAGCATGGACGAGGCCCTCCGGGCCTTGGCCGCCCTGGAGGCGGCCTGGAAGGACGACGACGAGGCGCTGGTCGCCCTCGCGGCGGGCGCGGCCGGGGAGCAGTCGCTGCCGGCGCTGGTCGCCGCGTACGGCGAGCACGCGATGGACACGCTGATGGCACTGGCCTTCGGGCTGCGGTCCAGCATGAGCGACGAGGAGATCGCCGAGCTCTCGGACGCCGTCAGCGCCAACATCGGCGCCCGGATGAGCGCCCTGCTCACCCAGACCCTCAAGGCCTGGGGCACGGTCACCGCCGCCGACGACCTCACCGTCACCAAGGTCATCGCCCACACCGTCATCGACGCGATGCGGGCCGTGACCGAGGACCCCAACAAGACCGAGGTGCTGCCGCTGCTGGCCACCTTCCGCAGCTACGCCCTCAACGGCGTCTGAGCGCGCTGCTCCCCCTCGTTCGCCCCCACTCGCGGAGCCGGCCGGTACGGGCTGTGCATGGTGAGGTAGCGGATTTCCAAGTCCCGCTCCAGGTAGTCCATTCGGTGCTCCCAGAAATCCCGGAGGTGCGGGAGGGCGAGGTGGGCGTCGAGGTCCTCCTGGCTCCGCCAGGCCTCGTAGAAGACGAAGGCGCCCGGCTCGTCCCGGTCCTCGTGGAAGTGGTACTCGAGGCAGCCGGGCTCCCGGCGCGTGGGCTCGACGAAGGAGAGCAGGAGCCGGCGCAGTTCCTCCGCGCGCTCGGGCTTGGGGCGGGCGAGGCCGACGAGGGTGAAGGGCTGGTCCACAGGGGGTCTCCGATCCAGTAGGTACGAAGTAGGTACGAAGTAGGTACGATGTGCGTCGTACCTCTCGTACGGTAGAGCCGCCCCGAGGTACGATGCAAGCCATACCTTGGAGGTGACCGCGATGCCCGACGACGAGGGACACCCCGCGCCCACGGAGATCCAGCTCGGCAAGGTGCTGAGCGCCCTGGCCGACCCCCTACGGCGGCGCGTGGTCCGGGAACTGGCCGCCGGACCCGACGGCGAGGCCCGAACCTGCAGCTCCTTCGCCCTGCCGGTCAGCAAGGCGACGGTCACCCACCACTTCCGCACCCTGCGCGAAGCCGGCCTGATCCGCCAGGTCGACCGGGGCAACAGCCGGATGGCCACCCTCCGCCGGGCCGACCTCGAACAGCGCTTCCCCGGCCTGCTGGCCCTCCTCACGGCGGAGGAGGACACCCCGGGCGCATGAGCACAGGCTCGGGGGGGGGGGGGGGGGGGGGGGGGGGGGGGGGGGGGGACGGGGGGGGGGCCCCCACCCCCGGGTCGGGGGGGGGGGGC